>NZ_JBFULU010000022.1:0-126591 GCF_054049735.1 Bradyrhizobium sp. P5_C12 | reverse complement strand
GTCGTAGCCTTTGATGTTCCGCCGCCCAAGCGATACCAACGGAATGCTATGCTTTACCCCTCCAGCGATGGTGGGATCAGCCAGGATTTGCGCGTCCTTCGCGAGATTGCAGAGCCGAGACGCCAAATTGACGACGCCTCCCATGGCCGTATAGTCCAGTCGACCATTATAACCGACGGTACCAACTGTTGCGGGCCCCATAGCAACGCCCACACCAAAGCCGATCGCATGGCCCTCAGCGCACCATTTACTGGCAATGGACTGCACCGCGACCTGCAGGTCGATCGCGAGCCGGACCGCTTGGCTTGCCGGTTGCTCACATGCGACCGGGGCATTGACGAGGAGCATGACTCCGTCTCCGGCAAAGCCGATCAGGGTCGCCTCATGACGAGTCGTAACAGCTCCAACCGCCTCATAGTACTCGCGCAGTACGGCCATGATAACATCGGGTTCATTGCGCGTAGAGAACGCCGTGAATCCGCGCAAATCGCCAAAGATAACGGCGACTTCGCGTCGCTGCCCTTCGAGCAATTCGGGGGAATGCTCGACCAGTTCGGCGACCTGTGACGGCAAGAATTGCTTCAGCCTTTCGATCCGCACCGACTTTTGCTGCGAGATCGCCAGTTCGGATGCCATTTCATTGAAGCGCACCGCCAGTTGTTGCAACTCATCGCCGCTGAAGATTTTGATGCGATGCTCTAACTGTCCGGTTCTAATCCGCTCAACGCCGTCTTCCAATTGCTTGATCGGACCAGACATCCTGTGCGCGCGCCAATAGGCGAGCGCCAGCGCGATGAGAATGCCGAGCGCAATGAGAATTAGGGAGCGCCACAAAGCTGCGCGAATTGATGCAAAGGCTTCCAGGACCGGCTGCATCGCAATTACCGTCCAACCCACATCTGCCGCATGAACGGATAGCGCCACGACGGGCTTACCACGGTCCCCGGTTATCACCGCCGCCCCACTCGTGGCCCCAAGCAGATGCTTGATCCGGCCAAAACTGCCCGAGCTGGCGCGACCACGCAGAACCAGACTGATATCAGGATGGGCGATCAGGTGACCGGAGTCGTCGACCACGATGGCGTAGCCGGTCTCGCCAATTCTGATAGCCGCGATCACATCCCAGATCAGCTTTAGATTGACCTCCGCGATCGCAATCCCGGCCGCCGGCAGGCTTCCGGCAACCGCGATCCTCATGTAAGGCTCTGAATCCTGATGATATTGAACCGGTCCGTACCAGACCCTGTTGGCGCGTGCACCCGGAACGGCAGGGTCCGCAGACATATCGATGCCGCGACCGGTCCTGTTCAGACGCAGTCTGGAAACAAACACCCGTTCGGTGCCAGTCTGGTCCAGAAGCGAAACTGAAACTATCGCAGGCACCTGCTGAAGTAGACGCAAAGCGTCGATCTTGTGTTGCTCGTCGTCTCCAGGAGACCAGGGAAACTGCACCATCCACCCCAGTTGATCTCGTATTCCATCGGTGAACGCCTCTATTCTGTCGGACGCCGCGCGAGCGTCTGCTTGCAGCACCGCGCTAATCTGGCGACGCTGATCCCGATAACCGAATGATGCCTCGACGGCCGCGCCGAGTATCAGAGGCACGACTGCGGCAACAAACAACGTCGCGAAGTATTTGAAGAATAGCGAGCGACGCGGGGCCATCGAAACATGGTCCGCAGACGAAGAGGACTGTGCATCACCGTCCGTCATAACTGCTCTCAGGAGATCACCTTGCTGGCGCGAAACAGGATCGACGATACGTCCAGTTCGGCGCCCAGAAGCTTGGCGGTGTTCAGATTGACTGCCAGTTCAAATTTCTCGGGGCGCATGACCGGAAGATCCGATGGATTTTCACCGCGCAGAATGCGATCGGCATAGCTTGCAAGCCGATAATAGGTTGTGCGCTGGTTCGCGCCGTAACTTAAGAGGCCTCCCGCATCACAATATTCAGACCAGCCGAACATCGAAGGCAGCCGGTGCGCGATTGCAAACTCTGCAATCTCGGTACGATGCACCATGGTCACAGCATCAGGAAATACAAGGATCGCATCTGCGTCCACTCTGCTCGCATTGGTCAACGCATTCTCGATTTCGCGAGCACCGCAGAACGGAACATAGGCTGCCTCAACGCCCAGGTTCCGGCATGACTCCAGAGTGGCACGCCATTCCAGCGGCTCTCCCGGATGATCCGTATTCGAGAGTATCGCCACTTTTCGGAGTTTTGGATAAATGTCCTTGAGCAGCTCAACGCGCTTCCCTGCCAACTCGAGCGACAGAAATGTGCTCCCAGTGAAATTGGTACCGGGGTGAGCAAGGCTCTTCACCACACCCAGGGCGACGGGATCACCGCTCAATGCAAATAGGACAGGGATGTCGGTTATTGCAGTTATGACGCGCGTCGCTGGACCGCTCGAGACCACAAGGTCGATATTCCCTCGTCGCAGCTCGGCGACAATCTTGCGAAGCGCCTGCGGATTTCCGGGAGCATAATGGGTCTCGAAGGCTACGGTTTTGCCCTCGACGTATCCCAGCGCGCGCATTCCCTCGCGAAAACCGTCCAAAAAGGGATCTGGTTCGGACTCCGTCGAAACCCAGAAGATCCGATGGAGCCTGCTCTCGTCCTGCGCCCGCGCGATGGCAGGCCAGACCAGTCCTCCAGCGATCAATAGGACAAACTCTCGTCTTCTCATGCGAGCACCTTCCGAAGTGCGCGGGCGGATACCGATGCGGGCCGCAGACTGAGATTCCGGCTTCGCGCGGTTGGCGACTGCGCGCGATATCGCGCCCTCGAGCGGACCGTCGCGAGGCGGGATCCAACATTAGTCGCCGAGGAGGTGCTCAAAGATTGAACTGGCGGGACTATTTGTCCTTTAGATCAGCTTGATTTTTGCTTGAGAACGGTCTGATCGCGACCAAAAGGTGCCTTACTGAGCGCCATAGGTGCGGTTCCCGGAAGACCTCGGGTGACATCGGCCGTTGCGCCGCTATCACGCCCATAGCGGACCTCATACGTGTCTGATCGCGGCGCGGGGCCTGCGAGTACACGCCTAGCTTGCCATCCCGCCGCCGTTCAGCGCCCTGCGGATCATGTCGGCGAGCTGGTTGCGGCGGTAGGGTTTTGTCAGCAGCATCACGCCGTCGTCGAGCTTGCCGTGGTGCACGATCGCATTGTCGGTATAGCCGGAGGTGTAGAGCACCCTGACGCCGGGGCGGATCTTCGCCACCTTGTCGGCGAGCTCGCGCCCGCTCATGCCGCCCGGAATGACCACGTCGGTGAACAGCAGATCGAAGGCCTGGCCGGCCTCGATCAGTTGCAGCGCGACCCGGCTGTCGGGTGCGGCGACCGTCCGGTAGCCGAGGCTCTGCAATTGCGCGGTGACGAAGTTGCGCACGAGCGTATCGTCCTCGACCACGAAAATGGTCTCGGCGCCGCCTTCGGCCTGCGGCGCGGCGGGCACCACCGTTTCGGCGGCGCCTTCGCCCGGCGGCAGATACAGCTTGATCGTGGTGCCGTGGCCTTCCTCGCTGTAGATCTTGATGTGCCCGCCGGACTGCTTGACGAAGCCGTAGACCATGGAGAGGCCGAGGCCGCTTCCTCTGCCGACCTCCTTGGTGGTGAAGAACGGCTCGAACGCCTTCTCCTGGACGCCGGGCAGCATGCCGGTGCCGGTGTCGCTGACCGCAAGCATCACGTAGGGGCCGGGCCGCACGTCGAGATTGGCCTGCGCATAGGCCTCGTCGAGCACGACCCGGTGGGTCTCGAGCAGCAGCTTGCCGCCGTTCGGCATGGCGTCGCGGGCGTTGATGGCCATGTTGAGCACGGCGTTGGTGAGCCTGGAGGGATCGATGTGCGAGGTCATCGGTCCCGGTTCGAGCACGGTCTCGATCTGGATCTGCTCGCCGAGGGTGGGGCGCAAGAGCTTCGCGATGTCTGATATCGCGGCGTTGATCTCGACATTGCGCGGCTCGAGCGGCTGCCTGCGCGCGAACGCCAGCAGATGCTGGATCAGCTCGGCGCAACGCTCGGCGGCATCGTCGATCAGGCGCGCCGTGCGCTGGAGCTCGGGCTGGTCGTTCAGGCTCGCCACCAGCGTCTCGGTGTTGCCGGAGATCACGGTCAGCATGTTGTTGAAATCGTGCGCGACGCCGCCGGTCAGCTTGCCGATGGCATCCAGCTTCTGCGACTGCTGCAATTGCCGCTCGGTCTCTCGCGAGGTGGTGGCGTCGTGATAGACCAGCACTGCGCCGGAGATATCGCCCTGCGCGTCCCGCATCGGCCGGCCGCTGATCATGAGATGACGGGTCGGATTGCCGCTGTGGGGGCGGACGATCATCTCCAGGTTCTCGAACTGCTCGCCACGCAGCACGCGCGCCGAGGGCAGCTCTTCGGCCTTGAGCGGCGTGACGCCGTCGCCATCGAAGACGTCGGACAGCGCCTGCAGATTGCGCAGGTTCATGCCGGTGCGGTGCAGCAGCATGCGCTCCGCGGCCGGATTGGACAAAAGCACGTCGCTCTCGCTGTCGATGACCAGCACCGCCTCCGCCATGCTGCGGAACGTGCTCTGGAGCACGTTGACTGACAGCCGAAGCTCGTCATGCGCGGCGACAAGGTGCTCGGTGCGCTCGGCAACGGCCGCCTCGAGCGCTTCCTTCGCCACCTGCGTCTCGTGCAGCGAGCTCTGGAGCTCCACAGTGGTGCGCCGGCTCTCGCGCATCAGCATTGCGACCAGCAGCAGGATCACCAGCGCGCCGATCACATCGATGCCGAGCAGGACGATGCCGGTGCGGCGGGAATTCGCCTCGCGGCCGGCCAGCAGTTTCTCTTCCTCGGTGGCCAACCGGTCGAGATTGGCCACGATCACGTCCATCAGACCGCGGCCTTCGGCCTTGCCCTGAAGTTCTGCAATGCCGGCCTGGTCATCTGCGGTGCGCAGCCGCATCGCCTCGGCCGCGATATCGAACCGCCGCCTGACCAGTGGCACGGTCGTCTTCACCAGTTCGGCCTGGTCGCGATTGTCCCGCACCGCGCGTTCGAGGTCGTCGAGGATTGGCACGATCCTGTCCTGTGTCGCCCGAAACTCGTCGGCGAAGCTGCTGGTCCGGTAAATCTCGAAGCCGCGCGCGGCGCTCTCGGCCTGGCGAAGCAGCAGGCGCACGTCCGAGATCTTCTTCAGCGCCTCGACGGTGTGATTGACCCATGCGGCATCGGACCGCGACTTGACGTCGAGTCCGATCGAGGCGGCGGTGATGATCAGGAGGATTGCAAGTCCAGCACCGAGAATGACGCGCTGCGAGGGAATCAAGGGGCTTCTTTCTTGTCCTTCGGCTGTGCGCTCCCGCCCGGAGGGGCGAGGCATTCCCGGATCGTGGTCAGCAGGGCGTCTGGCGTGAACGGCTTGCGCAGGCACCGGGCCGCGCCGAGTTCCAGCGCCATGCGGAGAAAATCGGGGGAGGGCGAGGCGGCCGACGCAAAGGCGTAACCGGACATCGCGATCAAGGGAATCGCGGGCGCGCGCTCGTGAAAGATCCGGATGGATTCGAAGCCGCGCATATGCGGCATGAAGATGTCGACCAGCATCACGTCGAACGGCTGCGCTTCCAGCGCAGCGAGTCCCGTTTCGCCTCCGTCGGCCAGCGTGACCTCGAAGCCCTGACGTTGGAGGAGGACCTCGATGGTCGCACCGACCATCGGATCGTCGTCTACCACGAGGATACGCGGCATGACATTTCCCAGTAGATCGAAGTCCCCACAGTGGTTGGTGATATAGGCGAATCGTATGCCGGGTCAATTTTGGATTGGATCGGAGGAGGTATGCACGGTGCAGTGCATAAGTGGAGTTCCCGGCGACCGCATCTCGATGAAAGATTGAGACAAAGTGGAAGGACAGCCACAAGGCGTCACGAGGCAAGCAGCCGCCGTGTTCGCGACTCCGGTGCACTCAGTCGTCCGTCGTCGAGGGCGAGCCGCTGACGGCCCGCGAGCGACGCAGGCTCGAACTCTCTCGCAAGCTGGAGATCCGGAAGCAGCCGGCCAAAACGCATGGGCGGCGCCGATGATTGTCGGCGCCGCCCATGAATCGAATTCCGGATCGAATTTCGGATCGATTGCTTCAGACCGTCTTACGGGCAGGGATGACGCAGGCCGTCATAACCGAGATAGGTGCCCGAGGCCGGGTCGTAGGACTGGTAGCGCTGCGCGCAATAGGCCGCGGAGTCGCCGCCACTGTCGGGCACGACCGCCACTGACGGTTCGTCATAATAGCTGTCGTCGCCATAGTAGTAGGGATCGTTGTAATAGCCTCCGCCGTAATAGGCGTATGAGCCGAGGCCGCCGATCGCAGCGCCGACCGCGACGCCGGGCCAGAAGCCGCCACCGTGACGACGCCAGCCGCCGCCGTGCCAGTTGCCGCCGCGCCCCTGCCAATTGCTGCCGGCGGCTGCGAAGCTACGACCGCCACCGCCGCTGAAGGCCGGCGCGGCGCCGATGCTGGGACGCACCGCTGCGCCAGCCGCAAAATTACCGCCGCCACCGCCGATCCGCGGACCAGCGAAGCCGCCACCGCCCATTCGGGCGCCGCCGCCACCGCCGAAGTGAGCACCGCCACCGCCGCCGAAATGGCCGCCGCCGCCTCCACCGCCGCGGCCGCCATGGCCCTGCGCGAAGCTCGGTGTCGCCAACGGAAGCACCAGCGCCAGTGCCGCAGCGGCGCTCAAAATTCTCAGACTGCTCATGTTCAAACTCCTTTTCCCGGAAACAAACCCCTCGCAAGGACCGTGGTTCCTAGGTTCACGCCGGTGTGCGCGTGGGAGAGCAGGTTTCCACGTGGCCGCTGTACCCGGCATGAACGGATCGCGTCCGATTTGCGGCGGGTCACGGATTTGCGTGGGGCACAGCCGCACCCGCCGAACTGGACATTTGGTCGCCCGGATGGCATCAGGGCCCCACGAAGCAGGGCCCTTGCCGCATGAAACAGTTCTTCCTCAAGTTCTTCACCTGGTGGAATGGCCAGACTTTTGGCACCCAACTCTGGACCAGGCGGTACGGAGAGCTGGTCGGCGAGGACGAGCAGGGTAACCGCTATTATCGCACCCGCGGCGGGGCGATCGACCCGACGCTAGGCTTCGAGCGGCGCTGGGTGGTCTATAACGGCTATGCGGAAGCCAGCCGCATTCCCACGGGGTGGCACGGCTGGATGCACCATGTCGTCGACGTGCCGCCGACCGACGAGGATTACCAGCCGCGCGAATGGCAAAAGCCGCACCAGCCGAATCCGACCGGCACGCCGAACGCCTATCGGCCGTCCGGCTCGACGCTCGCCAGCGGCAAGCGGCCGAAGGCGACCGGCGACTACCAGCCCTGGACACCCGGCTAGGCTCGCGCATATCGCAGCTTCAGATCGTTTGCGTTGGATGCATTCGCATCCGGCTGTTGCCGCTGTGGACAACGGGAACAGCGGGGATGCCGCCTGCGCGCTTATTGCGTTCATGTGAACGATGCGGCTCAATGATCCCATCTTACGGAGATGGGAGACCATCGCGTTCGGTTCGGGCAACAGTTCGCGACTGTCCCGAAATGCAGCGGCCGCCGACCAGGACTCGATCGGGAGATAGGCCCCCGGTCTGGAAGGTCCGAAATCGCCCGATGAAATGTGCAGCCGTCGTAAGACAGGAAAGGCCGCTTGGGAAACCGGGCGGCCTTTTTCTGTTGTGATGAGTTGCGTGTCCCGGACGCGGTGCAGCGCTCTTTGCGCTGCTGCGCTGAGCCGGGACCCAGATTGCGGCCCCTGGGTCCCGGCTCGGCGGCGCAGCGTTGCACGCTGCACCGCGTCCGGGACACGAGAGCAGTGTTGATGCGCGAAGCTACATGACCCGTTCAGCCGCCCGCTTGACCGCTTCGAGGCGGCGGGCCTGGTTCGGCGCGCCGCGCTCCTTCAGCAACGCCAGTACCTCGGCCGGCGCAGTATCGGGCGAACCCGAATTGAACGGCGGTGCCGGATTATATTCGAGCCCGAGCTGGATCGCTTCCGCCGTGGTGCGGTCGACCAGGATCGACACCAGTGTCAGCGCGAAATCGATCCCCGCGGTGACGCCGCCGCCGGTGATGCGGTTGCGGTCGACGCAGACGCGCGTCTTCGTTGGCGTCGCGCCGAACTGGGCAAGCATCTCCATCGCGCTCCAATGGGTCGCGGCACGGTAGCCCTTCAACAGGCCGGCGGCGCCGAGCGCCAGCGCTCCCGTGCAAACCGAGGTGACGTATTTGGCGCCCTCGGCCTGCCTGCGCAGGAAGTCGAGCACCTCCTCGTCATTAAGCAGGTCGTTTGTGCCGAAGCCGCCGGGCACGCAGATCACGTCGAGTTGCGGGCAATCGGCGAACGTCATGGTCGGCGTCAGCGTGAGGATGGAATCGCTCGGCACTGGTTCGATGCGCTTCCAGATCAGGTGCAGCTTGGCGCCTGGCACGGACGAGAACACCTGCAAGGGCCCGGTGAAATCGAGCTGGGTGACGCGCGGAAACACCAAAAGACCGATCTGGAGCGGTGCCGACATGAGAACCTCCAATGAAGAGCTTGACGCCGGCAAACTGGCATGATGCCCTCCTGTCCAAAATGGCGTAATTCCCTCAATTTCGGACACAACCATGATCGGCATCCTGATCTTCCCCGATTTCCAGTTGCTCGATGCGGCCGGCCCGATCTCGGTGTTCGAGATCGCGGCGCGCGCCTCCGGCAAGCCGCTCGCGCTACGGGTGTTGGCGGTGAAGGCAGGCCCGGTGCGCAGCTCGTCCGGCGTCGAGATGATGGCGCGCGATTTCAGATCGGCGAATGCGATCACGACGCTGGTGGTGGCGGGCGGCGCGGGCGTGGCGGACGCGGCGCGCTGCGAGGTCACGCGCGCCTTCGTGCTGCGGCTGGCGCGGCGCGGCGTGCGGGTCGCGAGCGTCTGCTCGGGCGCATATGTGCTGGCCGAGGCCGGCCTGCTCGACGGCCGCCGCGCCACCACGCATTGGGGCCGCACGCGCGATTTCGTCGCGCGCTATCCGAAGGTGAAGTTCGAGCCGGACCAGATTTTCACGCGCGACGGCAATGTCTGGACCTCGGCCGGGATCACCGCGGGGATCGACCTCGCGCTCGCGATGGTCACCGAGGATCACGGCGAGGAGATCGCGCAACAGACCGCGCGCCAGCTCGTGCTCTACCATCGCCGCAGCGGCGGCCAGTCGCAATTCTCCTCGCTGCTGGAATTGAAGGCGCCGAACGGGCGGTTCGGCGCGCTGCTGTCATGGGCGCGGGAGAATCTCGATGCGCCGCTGACCGTGGAGGATCTCGCCGACCGCGCCGGCATGAGCGCGCGGCATTTTGCCCGCGCCTTTGCCGCCGAGACCGGCACGACGCCGTCCAAGGCGATCGAGCGCTTGCGGATCGAGGTCGCACGCGAGCGCGTGCAGTCATCGCGCGAGGCGATCGAGCTCGTCGCCGAGGCGACCGGATTCCGCGACCCCGAACGGATGCGGCGCGCCTTCATCCGCGCCTTCGGCCAGCCGCCGCAGGCGCTGCGGCGCGCCGCACGGGCGGGGTAGGGTGTGCACTCGCAAGTCCGGTGCGCGCGTGCCAACGTAGTATCGGCTCTCATCTGAATCGGGAGAGCGAGAGAGAAGTGAGGGAATAGGTGTGTCAGGCAACGACACGGTTCGTTGGACCAAGGGCTATACGCAATCGGAACTCGATAGGGCGCAACGTCGATTTGGCTTGGTATTTCCTCCCGACCTCATTGCGCTCCTGAGGCGAAAGCGGCCGGTGGAGGGACACGATTGGACGGATGAGCGTGCGATAAGACGAGCGCTGGACTGGCCCTTTGAAGGTCTTCGTCACTCTGTCGAGGACGGACGGCTGTGGTGGTCGGAATGGGGGGAGTGGCCGTCCACTGCACGAGCCCGGGAAGAGACGCTTCGAGAAATGGTTGCCCGGGCACCGAAACTGATCCCGTTGATTGGACACCGATATTTGCCGGAGCAGCCGCAAGAGGCAGGCAACCCCGTCTTTTCCATCTATGGCATCGACACAATTTACTACGGTGCCAATCTAAACGACTATTTCGAAAGAGAGTTCACGGGCTGGAACAGCAGACCCTGGCCCGCGCAGATTAAATACATTCCGTTCTGGTCTGAGCTTGTCGAGCGCTTTGCACAGGACAGAAACACCTCATAATTCCGTCAATGCTGATATCGTCGTCAGCCCGTCCTGGGTGTAGCCGCTGCGCTGGCCGCATCAGCCCGCGCCGTCAGGCGCCGCGCGATCGGCGTCAGCAGATATGGCGCAAGATGAATCGGAAACTGCGTGAGCGCGAAATAGAGCCAGGTCGTCGCGGGCAGCGCGCCCGCGGTCGCGGCCAGCATCAGCCCGAGATTGCGCTGTGACACCATCAGCCCGACCGCGAAGGCGCGCTCGTAGCCGACGCGGCAGAAGATCAGCGTCGTGACGGCGAGCAGGGTGAAATAGACCGTGAAGGCGAGAGCCGCGACGCCGATCGTGAACAGCGGATCGGCGACGAAGTCATGCGCCACGTCGCCCATCACGGCGGACGCGAAGACCAGCAGGATGACGATGTTGAAGCCGTCGATCGGCCGCTTGTGGCGCTGGATCGCGGCGGCGCCGAACACCCAGCGGATGACGGTCGCGGCAAGCAGCGATGCCGCGAGGATACCGAGCAGCTTCAAGCCGAGCGCGAGCGGCGAGATGCTGAGCATGCCGTCGAGAAACAGGCTTGCGAACAGCGATGCGGTGAACGGCACGAGTGCGGTCGAGGTGACCAGCGTGATCAGCACGAACGTGGCGTCGAGGCCCATCAGCGCGGCGAGCGCCGGCGCGGCCATCATCGGCGAGGCCATGCCCTGGAGCATCAGGGCAAGGAAGAGGCCGGGCGAGCGGCTTGTGAGCCCGGTCGCATGGGCGGTCAGCCCGACGATCAGCGGCACCCCGATCGTGGTCCAGGCCGTGGCGCCCGCGACCAGCGCCGGCCGGCGCAGATGTCCGTACAGCGCGGCCAGATCGACCCGCATGAAGGAGATGCAGAGCAGGCCGAGGATCGCCTCGGTGACGTAGGGGCGCAGCAGCGCGCCGAGCGGGGGCACCGCAACCGCGATGAACGCGATCGCCGCGACCGCGCGGGTGCCCTGGTCGCCGAGCCAGGTCAGGGCGCGCAGGGGGACGGCAAGCGTGTTTTGAAAAACCGAGAGCATGTGAAACGGGCGTCGTCAGCCCAATCCCTTCAGCCACGCGCCGATCTCGCGCGCCGCGACATTCGCCTGTTGCAACAATTTTCCCATGGTGAAGAAGCCGTGGAACTGCCCGGGATAATGCCTGGAGGTGACGGGAACGCCGGCCTCTCTCAGGCGCCGGGCATATTCGTCGCCTTCATCGCGCAGCGGATCGGCGCCGGCGGTCAGCACATAGGCCGGCGGCAGGCCGACGAGGCTCGCGGCGCGCGCCGGCGAGGCGCGCCAGTCGTGGATGTCGGCGACGCCGCCCAGATAGTGGTCGCGGAACCAGCGGATCACCGAATGCGTCAGCAGCACGCTGGTCTCGGGCTCACGGTGGGAGCCGTGCGTCATGGCGAAATCAACGGCTGGATAGATCAACACCTGGCCCGCAAGCGCGGGGCCGTCGCCGTCGCGTGCGGCGAGCGCTGTGACGGCTGCGAGGTTGCCGCCGGCGCTGTCGCCGCCGACGCACAAGCGCGAGGCGTCGATACCGAGCTCGCGTGCGTTCGCGGCAACCCATTTGGTCGCGGCGATCGCATCGTCGATGGCGGCCGGGAACTTGTGCTCGGGCGCGAGGCGGTAGTCGACGGAGATCACGATCAGCGCGCCTTCGACGGCGAGCTTGCGGCAGGCAACGTCATGGGTGTCGAGGTTGCCGACCACCCAGCCGCCGCCATGGAAGAAGACCAGCGCCGGCGACAAGCCGTCATGTCCGCGCAGCTCGCCGGGGACATAGAGGCGCGCCGGAATCACCCCAAGCGGCGCCGGGATCGACAGGAGCGCGACGCGCGCAAGCTCCGGCGGCTCGGGATTGGTGGCAAAGCGCGCCTGTGAATAATAGTCGCGCGCTTCCGGCGCGGTCAGGGTTTCGT
This sequence comes from Bradyrhizobium sp. P5_C12, assembly GCF_054049735.1. Lineage (NCBI taxonomy): Bacteria > Pseudomonadati > Pseudomonadota > Alphaproteobacteria > Hyphomicrobiales > Nitrobacteraceae > Bradyrhizobium > Bradyrhizobium sp. P5_C12. The sequence goes on along the minus strand of NZ_JBFULU010000022.1, from coordinate 114,459 downwards.
AGGCGGGGCGGCCGGCCTCCTGGAACGCCTTGTAAACGGCGGCGGCGTCGGGATCGAGGACGACGGGCATGGGAAGCGGCCTTGCGGTTTTCCGGTATGGTTGGACGTCGTTTTTCGGGGCGCGATGCCCGCCTCGGCCCCCGGGGCGGGGGCCGTCCGACTATCCCATCCGGGGGCTGGTCTGGCCAGACGGCGCCGGGCAGGGCAGGGATGCCGCCCTTCCCCCGCCGTATTCGCCGTGTTAACCGGATGGCCTGCGAGCGGCGGTACCCCTGTAGAATGTCCAGCAAGCCCGATTCGCTGTTAAAGCCGCGCGAGATATGTTTCGAACCTTTACCCTGACAGGTCTTGCGGCGCTTTTGGCCGCTACCGCGATGACGGTGGCGACGCCGGCGCAGGCGCAGATCGGCACGATCTTCTCCGATCCGCCGCCGCTGCGGCCGCCGGGCAATATCCCCCGTGGCCAGCCGCAGCCTCCGCCGCAGCAGATCCCCGACGACGACGAAGAGGTGCCGGAGCTGCCGCCGCAGGGCCGCGTGCTGCCGTCGCGCCCGATGGCGCCGCCGCCGGGACGGCAGGGCAATATCATGCCGGGGCCGGTCGAGACCCAGCCTCTGGCGCCGCCGCCCGGCAGCACCGTCGCTCCTCCGAACCAGCCGCCGTCCGTGGCGGTCGCACCGCCCAATCCGCAAGCCGCGCCGCCGCCGGGTGCCAATCCGGCCGTTCCGGGCCAGCGCCAGCCCCTGCAGAAGGGGACCGTGCCGCAGACGCCGGCCAGCCTCCAGCCCGGCGACGAGGTGGTCACCGAGCCGCCGGCCCAGAAGATCGTGAACAAGAAGGCGACCTTCTCCGGCCTCGACAAGATCACCGGGCGCATCATCAATTTCGACGAGGATATCGGCGAGACCGTGCAGTTCGGCGCGCTCCGGGTCAAAACCGATGCCTGCTACACCCGGCCGGCGACCGAAGCCGCCAACACCGACGCCTTCGTCGAGGTCGACGAGATCACGTTGCAGGGCGAGGTGAAGCGGATCTTCTCGGGCTGGATGTATGCCGCAAGCCCCGGCCTGCACGGCGTCGAGCACCCGATCTACGACATCTGGCTGACCGACTGCAAAGAGCCGCAGCAGACCATCGCAACCGCAGCGCCGGATCCGGCGACCAGGCCGGTGGCGCCGCCGCCTCCGGCGCAAAAGAAGGCCGCGCCGAAGCAGGCCGTGCAGCAGCGTCCGCCGCAGCCGTTGCCGCCACCGCAAGCGCAGCCGGCGCCGCCGCCACCTCCGCCGCCGGAGCAGCGGCCGGGTCTGTTCGGCATCCCCGGCTTCGGGAGCCGGTAGACCTGATTTATTGCCGAGACGCGATGATCTCGAGCGCGTGCGCGCCCGGGATCGCTTCACCTGTCGAGAGCCTCAGGAAATCGCCGGGCTCGCCGGCGAGCGCCCTGTCGAGCAGGGCGGTGTAGCGGCGCCGCGAAATCTCGGCCGCGCCAAAGCTCTTCAGATGCTCGGTGACGTATTGGGTGTCGAGCAGCTCGAAGCCGCCATGGATGAGCCGCGCGACGAGATGCACCAGCGCGACCTTGGAGGCATCGCGCGCGGTGTGGAACATGCTCTCGCCGAAGAAGGCCCGCCCGAGGCTCACGCCATAGAGGCCGCCGACGAGATCGTCGCCCTGCCAGGCCTCGACGCTGTGGCAATGGCCGAGCTCGTACAGGCCGCCATAGAGATCGCGGATGCGCTTGTTGATCCAGGTGTCCTCGCGTCCGGCCTGCGGCGCGGCGCAACCGGCGATCGTCGCCTTGAAGGCGGTGTTGACGGTGACGCGAAAGCAGTCCGACCGCACGGTGCGCGCGAGCCGTGAGGCGACGCGAAAACCATCCAGCGGGATGACGCCGCGCATTTCCGGCTCGACCCAGAACAGGGTCGGATCGTCAGCGCTCTCGGCCATCGGAAAGATGCCGCAGGCATAGGCCCGCAGCAGCACGGCCGGCGTGATTTCAGACGAGGCGGAATCGCGCGAAGTCATGGCTTGCGACAATAGCAGGATCGCGGCGCGCTTGCGATGGGCCGGCGAGGCCGCGCCGGTCAGCTTGCCGCGGCGGTGCTGGCCCTGCCGGGGGGCGGGACCACGCGGCGGAACTTGAGCAGGATGCGGGTTCCGGCATGGCCGGGATCGCGCTCGACCGAGGCGTCGAGCTTGGAGGCCATCGCCGCGACGATGCGCTGACCCATGCCGGTGGAGCGCGGATCGGCCTTGACGTTGTCGCCGACGCCGTCGTCGGCGATCGCCAGCATGAGATCCTCGCCCTGCGAGGTCAGCTCGACATGGATCGGGCCCGCGCCGTCGGGATAGGCGTATTTCACAGCGTTCATGACCAGCTCGTTGACGATGATGCCGACGGCGACGGCGCGGTCCGGATCGATCTCGATCGGCTCCGCCTTCAGCGTCAGGCGCGACATCCGGTTACCTTCGGCCGAGCGGCGCAGGTCCTCGAGCAGCGCGTCCAGATACTGGTTCAGGACCACGCTCTTGAGATCCTGCGAGGTGTAGAGGCGGCGGTGCACCTGGGCGACCGCGGCGACGCGGCCCATCGCATTGGTCAGCGCCGCCTTGACCTCTTCCTGTGCGGCGGAGCTCGCCTGCAAGTGCAGGAGCGAGGCGATGATCTGGAGCGAATTGCCGACGCGGTGGTTGACCTCGCGCAGCAGCAGTTCGCGCTCGGCCGCGAGGGCGGCGTAGCGGTCGCGCGAGGCATGGATTTCCGCTTCGGCGGCCTCACGCGCCTTCTGCAACTCGGCCTGGCGCAGCGCGCCGTCGGCGGCGACGTGCAGGAGCGGGATGAAGTCGCCCATGACGTCCTTGACCAGATAATCCGCCGCGCCCGCCTTCAGCGCGGTGACCGCGATGTTGGAATCCTGCGACGCGGTGACGAACACCACGGGAGGCGCGCCCGGGATCGCCATGATCTGTTCGAGCGTCTCGAGGCCGTCGAGACCGGGCATGTACTGGTCGAGCGCCACGACGTCGATGCAGCCTTCGGTGGAGTCTTGTGCATCGGAGTCTTGTGCATCGGAGTCTTGGGCATCCGCGCGGCGAAGCAGTTCCAGGCCTTCCTCGCCGCTCGCGGCATGAACGACCTTGTAGCCGCGGCGGGTCAGGCCGCGTTCGACCAGGCGCGCCAGCGCGTCGTCGTCGTCGATATAGAGCAGGGTTGGCGTTCGCTGGTTCATGTGGCGGCGGGCGGGACCTGGATGACGGAGAAGAATAGCCCGAGCTGCCGGATTGCGTTGGCGAAATTCTCGTAATTGACGGGCTTGGTGATGTAGACGTTGCAGCCGAGCTCGTAGCAGCGCTTGATTTCCTGAGAATCGTCGGTGGTGGTCAGCACCACCACGGGCGACGCCTTCAGGTACTTGTTCTCCTTGATCTGCTTCAGGATGTCGATGCCGGTCATGTCGGGCAGGTTGAGGTCGAGCAGGATCAGGAGCGCGTTGCCCTTCTGCGCCAGCCCGCTGCCGTCGGCGCCGAACAAATGCTTCATCGCGTCGGTGCCGTTGGCGAACGCCACGATCTCGTTGTTGACCCCGGAGCGGCGGATGTTGCGCTCGATCAGGCGGGCGTGCCCCTCGTCGTCCTCGATCATGATGATGGTGACAGGCTGGGTCATTGATCCGCGTTCCGGTTGCTGGCGTTCCAGGCGATAGGCAGCGTGATCGTGAATGTACTGCCTGTGTTCAGTTCCGACGATACCGACATGGTGCCGCCGAGGCGGCGCACAAGTGCACGCACGTGAGCAAGACCTATGCCCTGTCCGGGCTTGTCCTGGGTTCCGGCACGGCGGAACAAGTCGAATATCCGCTGGTGATCCTTCGGATCGATCCCGCGGCCGTTATCGCTGATCTCGAAGATGGCGTAGCCGAGCTTGGTGCGCCCGCGGATTCTGATCTCGCCGGGGACGCCGTTCTTGAGATATTTGAGCGCGTTGTCGATCAGATTGGAGAAGATCTGCTCGAGCGCAAGGCGGTCGCTGATGATGTTCGGCAGGGGCTCGACATGGATCTCGGCCTGCGCCTCGGCCGCCTGATGCGCCAGCGTCGACGCCATGGTCTCGATCAACTCCCGCGTGTCGATCTTCACGGGCTGGAATTCGCGCCGTCCCTCCCGGGTGAGGTTGAGGATCGCCGAGATCAGCCGGTCCATCTTGCCGATCGACGATTTGATGAAGCCGAGCGCCTCGGAAAACTCCTCCGAAAGCTGCTTGTCGGTGCCTTCGAGCGCGATTTCGCCGGGGGCGCCGTGCGCCAGCGGCGGTCCATCGGCAGGGGCGTGAGCGAGGCCGCCGATGCGGCGGAAGATGTCGCCGCCGAGCTCTTCGAGTTCGCTGGTGAAGCCCATGATGTTGACGAGGGGCGAGCGCAGATCGTGGCTCACGATATAGGCAAAGCGCTGAATCTCGTTGTTGGCTTCGCGCAGGTCCGCGGTGCGCTCGTCGACCACGGCCTCGAGATTCGCGTAGGCGTCGCGCAGGCGCGTCTCGGCCTCGTCACGGCCCTGCGCTGAACGTCGCACCAACCAGATCGAGATCAGTGACAGCAGCACCACGAGCCCGGAGCCGATGCCCGTCATCGACGCCGCCAGCGTCTGGCTGCGATCGGCGTTTTCCGTGCGGAGCCGGAACAGGCGCTCCTCTTGCTGGATCATGGCAGCAGCGACGCTGCCGATCGCGGCCGTGGTGTCAGTGGAGGCCATCTCGCGGACCAGCGCGGCGGCCTTGTCAGGATGACCTTGGGCGATGAAATCCAGCTCCTGGGCAAACTGGCCGAGCCGGGTCTCGATCGCGGCGCTCAGCTTCTCGATGCTGGCCCGTTGCGCCGGATTGTCGCCGATCAGGCGTGTGAGCCGGTCGAGCGCGGGTACGATCGCTGCCACAGCCTTCTCATGGTCGGCCTTGAAATCCGTCCCTTGCGTCAGGAGGTAGCCACGGGCGGCGCTCTCGGCGCGCCGGATTTCCAGCAGCAGCGCGTTGATCTGGTTCTCCGCCTCGATGGTGTGAACCACCCATTTGTTGTCGTCGCGTGCCTTGTTGACGAGGTAGACGGAGCCCGCACTGATTGCGGTCAGCACAACGAGTCCGGCTGCGAACAGCAGGATCTGCCAAAATGCGCGCCGTCGCTGCGCCTCGGCCGTCACGACGGTCTCGCCTTGTTACGTTCAGCGGAGTTCAAAGCGCCCCCTTGGAACTGTCCCAACCGTCCAGAACGCGATTGGGTCCAAAGGGTTCCATGGCAGGCGGGACTATTTCGCGGCCGGTTCCGTCTGGCCGGCCAGATACTGTTCCAGCCAATGGATGTGGTAGTCGCCGTCGATGATGGCGGGCTCGCGGACCAGCGCCCGGAACAGCGGCAGGGTGGTCTCGATGCCTTCGACCACCATCTCGTCGAGCGCGCGGCGCAACCGCATCAGGCATTCGCCCCGGGTCTTGCCGTGCACGATCAGCTTGCCGACCAGCGAGTCGTAATAGGGCGGGATCGTGTAGCCCTGATAGACCGCAGAATCGATCCGGACGCCGAGCCCGCCGGGCGAGTGGTATTGCGAGATGCGGCCGGGCGAGGGGCGGAAGGTCTGCGGGTTCTCCGCATTGATGCGGCACTCGATCGCGTGGCCGATGATCTGGACCTCGCTCTGCTTCGCAGGCAGCTCGCCGCCGGCGGCGATGCGGATCTGCTCCAGCACGAGATCGATGTCGGTGATGCTCTCGGTGACGGGATGCTCGACCTGGATGCGGGTGTTCATCTCGATGAAGTAGAACTCGCCGTCCTCGTAGAGGAATTCGATGGTGCCGACGCCGAGATATTTCATCTCGCGCATCGCCTTGGCGCAGGTCTCGCCGATCTTGGCGCGCGCGGCAGCGGAGAGGACGGGCGAGGGGCCTTCCTCCCAGACCTTCTGGTGACGGCGCTGCAGCGAGCAGTCGCGTTCGCCGAGATGGATCGCGCCGCCGCGGCCGTCGCCGAGGATCTGGATCTCGATGTGGCGTGGCTTCTGGAGGTATTTCTCCAGGTAGACCGATGCGTCGCCGAAGGCGGATTTGGCCTCGTTGGCAGCGGTCTGCAGCGCCACCGCCAGATCGGCCTCGCTTTGGGCGACCTTCATGCCGCGGCCGCCGCCACCCGCCGCCGCCTTCACCAGCACGGGAAAGCCGATCTCCTTCGCGATCGCCATCGCGTCGTCCTCGGGGCCGACGCCGCCGTCGGAGCCGGGCACGACCGGGATGCCGAGACGCTTGGCGGTCTTCTTGGCCTCGATCTTGTCGCCCATCAGGCGGATGTGCTCGGCCTTGGGGCCGATGAAATGCAGATTGTGCTCGGACAGGATTTCCGCGAAGCGGGCGTTCTCCGACAGGAAGCCGTAGCCGGGATGCACCGCATCCGCGCCGGTGATCTCGCAGGCGGCGAGCAGCGCGGGCACGTTGAGATAGCTGTCCTTGGACGGCGGCGGCCCGATGCACACGCTCTCGTCCGACAGGCGCACATGCATGGCGTCGGCGTCGGCGGTGGAGTGCACGGCGACGGTCGCGATCCCGAGCTCCTTGCAGGCCCGCAGGATGCGAAGGGCGATCTCGCCGCGATTGGCTATGAGGATCTTGTCGAACATGATGTCCTTAAGGGACTGGCGCGCGAAACGCGGCGAGGGCGGAAGGCCGCCCGCGGCCGTTACTCAATGATGACGAGCGGCTCGCCGAACTCGACGGGCTGGCCGTCCTCGACCAGGATCTGCGTCACGGTGCCGGCGCGCGGCGAGGGGATCTGGTTCATGGTCTTCATCGCTTCGATGATGAGCAGCGTCTGGCCGACCGAGACCTTGCTGCCGACCTCGATGAACGGTTTTGCGCCGGGCTCCGGCGCCCAATAGGCGGTGCCCACCATCGGCGAGGTCACGGCGCCCGGATGCTTGGACATGTCCGCGGCCGCAGGTGCAGCCGCCGCAACGGCGACCGGCGCGTGGCCCGCATGCGACATCGGAACGGGCATGGTCGCGGCAACGCTGATGTTGCGGGCGACGCGCAGGCGCAGGCCCGCACGTTCGATCTCGATCTCGGTGAGGCTGGTCTCATCGAGCAGCAGCGCGAGTTCGCGGATGAGGGCGGAATCGTCGCTGGAGAATTTTGCGGCTGCTTTGTCGTCTGGCTGGCGCGCCATGTTGCTTGATCCGAATGTTCTGTGTGATGAGGGAGCGTCAGGCCTTGGGCTTGATGCCGAGCTTGACGGCAAGGCCCAGGATGGCGAGGCGGTAGCCTTCGATGCCGAAGCCGCACAGCGAGGCGAAGGCCGCGCGCGCGGTGTAGGAGTGGTGACGGAAACTCTCGCGGGCGTGGATGTTGGTCACGTGCACCTCGACCGTCGGAATCTGCACCGCGAGCAGGGCGTCGTGCAGCGCGATCGAGGTGTGCGAATAGCCGCCGGCGTTGATGATGATGCCCTTCATCTTGCGGGCATGCGCCTCGTGGATGAAGTCGATCAGCTCGCCTTCGCGGTTGGACTGCCGGCAGTCGGCCTTGAGGCCGAACTGCGCCGCCGTCTCCCGGCACAGCTTCTCGACGTCGGCCAGCGTGGCGTGGCCATACTTCTCCGGCTCCCGCGTCCCCAACATGTTGAGGTTCGGCCCGTTCAGAAGGAGGATCGTGTCGGTCGCTGGTTCAGCCATTCCTATCCCGGAGAGGTGTTTCGGCGTGGCGGGGGTTATAGGTAACAAAGCGGCTTAGGGGAAGCCTTGAAGGGCCTCCCGGGTCGCTTCAGGCACCTCATCCAGTGCGCAAAAACCTGTGCGGAAACCACGGAAATTGCTTGTTAACCAGTCCAAAGCATGGCTGCCACCGAACGCAAAGGGGCGGGCATCGCTGCCCGCCCCTCAGAGGTTAACGTCCCGGAGCCTCAGACATCGAGGATGGCGACGATCTCGTAGGTGTTGGGGTCGATGATCACGATCTGCTCGCGGACCAGCACGTAGCGGTAGCTACGCCACTCCGGATAGATCGTCACAACACGTGACGGCAGGGCGTGCAGCTCGATGCCCTCGCGCGGCACCCGGGTGCCGACCGAGATCGCGAAGTTCACGTTGGTCACGGGCGCCACGCGTTCCTCGCGGATGACGGACGTGATCTGGGTCCGTTGCTCGGTCGAGAGCTTGGCGCCGGCGCCGGCCTGGCCGACCGTCGTCGAGGTCGAGCTCTTGCCTTCGGCCTTCATGTCGGTCGAGGTGCCCGAGCCCGGGCGGTTCTCGGCGTTGCTCTTGGTGGACGTGCCGGCCTTGTTGTCCTCAGCCTTCATGTCCTTGTGGTCCTTGGCGCCGGACTTGGTCGTATCCTGGCTCATGCTCTTGGACTTGTCCTGCTGCGACTTGTCCATCTGACCCTGCGCGCGTTCGTCGGTGCGCTGGCCCTTGGTCGCGCCGGCCTTGTCCTCGGCGGCGTTCTTGTGCATCGCGCCGCCCGGGCGCTCGTCCTTCATCGCCCCGGACGACTTGTCTTCCGCGGCCGCACCCGGCTTCGTGGCGCTGGCGCCGCCAGCCTGACCGACGGTGCCCTTTTCCTTCGTCACGGAGTCCTTGCCCATGGTGCCGTGCTCGGCCGCACCGCCCGACGGCTGTGTTTGCTGCGCAGGCTGCGCGCCGGCGCCGCCGCTGTCGCGGTTCATGGTGCCCTGTGCGTTCGCCAGTCCGGTGCCTGCGACGAGCGCGAGCGCGGCAACCGAGATCATAAAGCGGTTAGACATTGAATTTCTCCTCACGTGTTTATTTGCGTCATTGCCCGCGCCAACAACGAAAGGAGATATCGGTTGTTCCGGAACTTCGGTGGTTCCACGGCTTTTGTTTGTTGAACGCCAGATGAACGCGGGCGCCGCGATTGCGACACGATCGCAACGGCGCCCATGCGCAAACGAAAAGGCCGGCTTTTCAGCCGGCCTCGCTTGTGAGTGAAGTTGTGAAAGGCGCGATCAGCAGGTCGCCTTGCCGCAGCGGGCGACGCCGATCTTCTCCTTGAGGCCTTCCACGCCGACGGCGCCGATCACGATCTGCTTGCCGATCACGTAGCTCGGCGTGCCGTTCATGCCCATCGCTTCCGCGAGCTTGAAGTTTTCCTCGATGGTGGCGCGCACCTCGGGACTGGCGAGGTCCTTCTCGATCTTCGCGGTGTCGAGGCCGGCTTCCTTGGCCGCCTGAAGCGCGCGCGCCTTGTCGGCGGCGCCGCGGCCGCCGAGCAGCTTCTGGTGGAAGTCGAGATATTTCTTGCCGGTGGGATCCTGCATGCGCACGGCGACCGCGACCTGCGCCGCTTCGACCGAGCCCTGGCTCAGCACCGGAAATTCCTTCAGCACGACCTTCAGCTTCGGATCGGCCTTCATGAGATCGAGCATGTCCGTCATCGCGCGCTTGCAGTAGCCGCAATTGTAATCGAAGAACTCGACGAAGGTGACGTCGCCATCCTTGTTGCCGAGCACGACCTGGCGCGGCGAGTTGAAGATCGCGTCGGCGTTCTGGCTGATGCTGGCTTCGTGCTTCTGCGTCTCGGCCGCGGCCTGGCGCTTGCTGAGCTCGGCCATGGCCTCCTCGAGCACCTCGGGATGGCTGACGAGGTAGTTCTTGACGATCGCCTCGATATCGGTGCGCTGGACATCGGAGAAGCTGTCGGCCGACGCGGGCGCGGCTGCGCCGAACATGGCGAGCGCAAACAGCGCGGGAGCAAGCAGGCGCAGCGAAGGCATTGGCAAATCCTCTTGTCGAAAGCAGGTTTCGGAAAACGTCCCGCCGGGCTTGAAGCTCTGTGTCGTGACGTCGTGGTGTCTGCGGTTGTCGTGTCAGGCGTCGTTCTAGTTGCGCGACGGCTTGGCCGCCACGATGTCGTCGGCCTTGACCCATCCGGGCGTGCCGACGGCGAAACGGGTTTTCGCGCGCGTGGCGAGCTCGCGGGCGGTCTTGTTGTCGCCGCGCAAGTAAGCGGCCTGCGCCGACGCCAGATCGGCCTCGGCATAGTCGCCCTTCCGGCCATAGGCCATCGCGAGCTGGGTATAGCCGAGGACAGCCTCGGGCTCCCGTACCACTGCGGCGCGGAGAATCCGAACGGCATCGTCCGTGTAGGCCTTATTATCGGTTCCAACCAGAGCCTGCCCAAGTAACATCTCGATGAGGGGTGAATTGTTCGACAGCGCGACAGCCTTGCGCAGGGCCGGGATCGCCTCGGCGGGCTTGCCGCTTTCCAGCAGGGCCTGGCCGCGCACCTCGTAGAAATACGCATTGTTCGGCTGGACCTGGATCAGGGCGTCGATCTGGGCGAGCGCGCTACGCAAATCGCCGTGGAGATAGGTGCTGATGGCGCGGGCGTAACGCGCCGGCAGGCTGTCGTTCGACTGCGGATAGCGGCGGTACACCGTCTCCGGCCGTTCCATGAAGGCCGAGATCTTGGCGCGCACCATGTCGTGGCGGAGCTGGAGCGCGGGATCGTCCTTCTTGTCCCAATAGGGGCTGGAGCTGGCGAATTCCTGGAGCGCTGCGACGCGCTCGGCGGGCATCGGATGCGACTGGAGATAGGGATCGGCGCCACGCGCGGCGAACAGGCTCTCGCTGGTGAAGCGCTTGAAGGTCTCGTACATGCCCTTCGGCGACTGCTGGGTCGCGGTCAGGAATTTCACGCCGGCGCGGTCGGCGTTCTCTTCCTGCTGGCGCTGGTAGGACAGCAGCGTACGGCGGATCATCTCCTGCGGTCCGGCGATCGCGGCGGCGCCGGCATTGGCAAGCCCGTTGTTGCCGGCGCTGCTGCTGCCGCGGGTGCTGCCGACCGCGATCGCGCCGGCGCCGAGCAGCATCGCGATGATCATCTGGGTCTGGGCATTGGCGAGCTGCTCGCGCAGCTTGGACAGATGCCCGCCGGCCAGATGCCCGGTCTCGTGCGCGAGCACGCCGATGATCTGGTTCGGCGTCTCCGATTGCAGGATCGCGCCGTAATTGACGAAGATGCGGCGACCGTCGGCGACGAAGGCGTTGAACGACGCTTCGTTGATGATCACCATCTGGATGTTCTGCTTCTCCAGACCGGCGACGCGCAGGATCGGGCGCGTGTATTCGCGCAGGAGCTGCTCGGTCTCGGTGTCGCGCAGGATTGGCGGGCCCTTCTGCTGCGCCTGTGCCGCCGGGAGCGGCAACAGCGCGATCGCCGCAGCCGTGACGAGGGCGGTGAGGGCGGAGGCCTTCTTGCGCAATGCGATCTGGAGCAACATCAAGCGGTCTGGGTCAAACGGGCTCGGTCAAGTGGTCTTGGTCAAGCAGTTTCGTGATTGGTTTTGGCGATTGGCGGCGGACCGGATACGCGATATGCCCTTATGAGCCGTACAATGCGGCCAGTCTGGGGCGCAAGTGCCCGGTTTTCCGGACCGAACGGACCGGTCCGCCAGCGAAATAGCAGAAATCGATGCACGATGCGACATTGAGGAACCGGGTGGGGCAGTGGCTCGAGCCGTCCCGCCGCAGCGATGTTCCCCCGTTCATGGTGATGGACGTGATGGCGGCTGCGGCCCGAATCGAGGCCTCCGGCGGCCATGTCATTCATATGGAGGTCGGCCAGCCCTCCGCGTCCGCGCCCAAGACCGCGATCGCGGCCGCCCATGCCGCGCTCGAAGCCGGGCGGATCGATTACACCTCCGCGCTCGGCATCCCCTCGCTCCGCGAGCGCATCGCGCGGCATTATCGCGATGCCTATGGCTGCGCCGTCAGCCCCGAGCGGATCGTGGTGACGACGGGCTCGTCCGGCGGCTTCATCCTGGCGTTCCTGGCGATGTTCGAACCCGGCGATCGCGTCGCCGTGACAGTGCCGGGCTATCCGCCGTACCGCCATATCCTCACCGCGCTCGGCTGCGAGCCGGTGCTGATCGAGACCTCCGACGAGACGCGCCATGCGCTCACCGGCGAGGCGCTGCTCGCCGCCCACCGCAAGGCGCCGCTGAAGGGTGTGCTGGTCGGCAGTCCCGCCAATCCGACGGGAACGATGATGTCGAGGGAGGCGCTCTCCAGCCTGATCGCGGCGGCGGAAGACGCCGGCATCCGCTTCATTTCGGACGAGATCTATCACGGGCTCGACTATGCGTTTCCGGCCGTGACGGCAGCCGCGCTGTCGCAGCACGCACTCGTGATCAACTCGTTCTCGAAGTATTTCTGCATGACGGGCTGGCGCGTCGGCTGGATGGTCGTGCCGGACGTGCTGGTGCGGCCGATCGAGCGGCTCCAGCAGAACCTGTCGATCTCGGTGCCGTCGCTGTCGCAGATCGCGGCCGAAGCTGCGTTTGACGGCGCGGCCGAGATGGAGGAGATCAAGCACGGTTATCAGGAAAACCGCCGCATCCTGATCGAGGGACTGCCCAGGGCCGGGCTGACGAGGTTTCTGCCTGCCGACGGCGCCTTCTACCTCTATGCCGACGTCTCGGATTTCACGTCGGACAGTCTCGACTTCGCCAAGCAGATGCTGGAACAGGCCCGTGTCGCGGCCACGCCGGGTCTCGATTTCGATCCCATCCATGGCCGCTCGTTCATACGACTGTCCTACGCACGTTCGGCTGATGAGATGCGGGAGGCAGTTGACCGGATCGCTCACTGGCTTAAATAGCCGCCAGTTTCCGAACAGCCTTCCGGAGTTCATCTTGTCTGACAGATCCATCCCATCCACTGCTGCGCCGCAACTTCCTCTCGCCGCTGTCATGTGGCCGACCCGGCCGGGCGAAACCGTCGGCAGCTTGCGCGCGGTCGTGCTGGTCGCGCTCGGCACCGCCTTGATGGCGCTGTCGGCCAAGGTGAGCCTGCCGCTGCCTTACGTGCCCATGACCCTGCAGAGCCTGGTCGTGCTGATGATCGGCGCGGCCTATGGCTGGCGGCTTGGCAGCGCAACCATGATCGCCTATCTCGCCGAAGGCGCGATGGGGCTGCCGGTGTTCGCCGGCCCGGTCGGCGGACTTGCGCCGCTGGTTGGCCCGACCGCCGGTTATCTGTTCGGCTTCATTGCGGCGGCCTTCATCACCGGCTGGCTCGCCGAGCGCGGCTGGGATCGCAGCGTGGTCCTGCTGTTCGCGGCCATGGCCGTCGGCCATATCGCCATTTTCGCCGCCGGGTTCGGCTGGCTGGCCTTCGGCCTTGGTGCTGCCAAGGCCTGGCAGGTCGGCGTCGCGCCATTCATCGCGGCGTCTCTGGTCAAGAACGCGCTCGGCGCCGCACTGATGCCGGCGGCACGCCGGATCATCGACCGCCGGTAAAGCGCGCAATAACGATCAGTTCCAATTGACAGGGCCGGCCAAGTTGATCTTGGCTGGCCCCGGAGTTTGAGGGGGAGTGAAACGATGACGACGACAACGATGGCGGGGGCGCCGGTCGCGCCGACCGCCGCCAAGCCGTGGTACAAGGTTCTCTACGTCCAGGTGCTGATCGCGATTCTGCTCGGCGCCATCGTCGGCTGGTTGTGGCCGTCGTTCGCCACCAACGAATGGATCAAGGCGCTCGGCGACGGCTTCATCAAGCTGATCAAGATGGTGATCGCACCGATCATCTTCTGCACGGTGGTTTCGGGCATCGCCCATATCCAGGATGCCAAGAAGGTCGGCCGCATCGGCGTCAAGGCGCTGGTCTATTTCGAGGTCGTCTCGACCTTCGCCCTGGTGATCGGTCTCGTCATCGGCAATTTGGTGAGGCCGGGCGCGGGCTTCGGCAATGCGGCGGCAAACGAGGCGGCCGTTGCAAATTACGCCAAGCAGGCCGCCGGTCAGAAGTCCGTCGACTTCGTGCTGCACATCATTCCGGACACCGTGGTTGGTGCGTTCGCGCAGGGCGAGATCCTGCAGGTGCTGCTGTTCTCGGTGCTGTTCGGCTTCGCGATCATGAGCCTCGGCGAGCGCGGCCACACCATCCGCAGCTTCATCGATGACGCCGCGCATGCGGTGTTCGGCGTCATCTCCATCGTGATGCGCGCGGCACCGATCGGCGCGTTCGGCGCGATGGCCTATACGATCGGCAAGTTCGGCACCGGTGCGATCCTCAATTTGGTCGGGCTGATCGCCACGTTCTACGTCACCGCGGCGCTGTTCGTGTTCGTCGTGCTCGGCGTCATCGCGCGTATCGCGGGGTTCTCGATCTTCAAGTTCCTGGCCTATATCAAGGACGAGCTCCTGATCGTGCTCGGCACCTCGTCCTCGGAAAGCGCGCTGCCGTCCCTGATGGAAAAGCTGGAGCGGCTCGGCTGCTCCAAGTCGGTGGTCGGCCTCGTGGTGCCAACGGGTTATTCGTTCAACCTCGACGGCACCAACATCTATATGACGCTGGCGACGCTGTTCATCGCGCAGGCGCTGGGCTTCGATCTCAGCTTCGGCCAGCAGTTGACCATCCTGGTCGTGGCCATGCTGACGTCGAAGGGCGCTTCCGGCATCACCGGCGCGGGCTTCATCACGCTGGCCGCGACGCTGGCCGTGGTCGATCCGCGCCTCGTGCCGGGCATGGCGATCGTGCTCGGCATCGACAAGTTCATGAGCGAATGCCGCGCGCTGACCAATCTGTGCGGCAACGGCGTCGCGTGCGTGATCGTCGCCTGGTGGGAGGGTGAGCTCGACCGCGACAAGCTCAACGCGCGGCTGAACCAGCAGATCGATCCGACCGACATGGAAACGGCGATCACGACGGACTGATCCGCCAATTGCCTGCGGCGGCGCAATGCGCCGTCAGGTCTTGAAGTAACAGGGCTGGTCGAGATCCTCGATCAGCCCTTTTTCTTTTGGTGCCCAGCCGAGCAGGGCGCGCGTTTTCGCGCTCGATGTGGGAACGTCGATGGCGGCAAATCGCGCGAACCAGCCAAAATGGGACTCGGCTTCGTCGGCCGATTTCGAGACCACGGGCACGGCCGCTCTCTTGCCGATCACTTCCGCAATCGTCTTGAAGGGGACGCCTTCCTCGGCGATGGCGTGATAGCGCCCGGCGGACGCGCCTTGCTCGAGCGCAAGCCGATAGACGCGCGCGGCGTCGAAACGGTGAACGGCCGGCCAGCGGTTGTTGCCCTCGCCGATATAGGCTGCGGCTCCCTTTTCGCGGGCGATCGCAATCAGGCGCGGCACGAAGCCGTGGTCGCCTTCGCCATGGGTCGTGGGCGGCAGCCGC
Source organism: Bradyrhizobium sp. P5_C12 (assembly GCF_054049735.1). Taxonomy (NCBI): domain Bacteria; kingdom Pseudomonadati; phylum Pseudomonadota; class Alphaproteobacteria; order Hyphomicrobiales; family Nitrobacteraceae; genus Bradyrhizobium; species Bradyrhizobium sp. P5_C12. Next base: position 99,285 of record NZ_JBFULU010000022.1, on the reverse strand, counting down.
ACGATGCCGGCGCGGACGCCGCGCTCCCTGAGATCTTCGGCGGTCGCTTCCGAGACGCGCGGAAAGTGGCGGGCCGCCGCATCGTCCTCGGTCGCGAGCCGCCCGGGCGCAAGCAATGCCACGCCCGACGTGACGATGAGCGGACGCTCGGAGCCCTTCAGCTCCTCGCCGAGCGCGAGGATGGCGCGGCGGTCGAGCTCGCAATTGTCGGCGAATTTCGAGAAATCGTGGTTGAAGGCGAGGTGTAGCACGCCATCGGAGGCGGCCGCACCGCTGCGCAGGGAGGCGTGGTCCTCCAGCGAGCCGCGATGGACCGCCGCGCCCATCGCGGTGAGGGCGGCCGCGCCGGCATCGGTCCGGGCAAGACCGGTAACGCTGTGGCCGGCGGCGATCAGCTCCCGAACGACGGCGGAGCCGACGAAGCCGGTGGCGCCAGTGACGAATACACGCATAAGCAGTCTCCAGGGATCGGAAGAGGGTTGGTGGAGAGGACCATCTGCGCTAGGATTATCCGGGTAAAGTAGTGACCTTATCGGGGTATAACAGCTAACAGGATGAGCGAAACCGCTTCGGCCGAAAACCTGCTCGGGGCCTATCTCAGGGATCGCCGCACCCGGCTGGACGCCGCTGCGTTCGGCCTCAGCGGCAGCCGCAGGCGCACGCCCGGGCTGCGGCGTGAGGAGGTGGCGCAACGCGCCAATATCAGTTCGACCTGGTACACCTGGCTGGAGCAGGGCCGCGGCGGCGCGCCATCAGCCGACGTGCTCGACCGTATCGCCCGCGCCCTGATGCTGACCGATGTCGAGCGCGAGCATCTGTTCCTGATTGGCCTCGGCCGCCCGCCCGAGGTGCGCTATCGGGCCGCCGAAGGCGTTTCGCCGCGACTCCAGCGCGTGCTCGATGCGCTCGCATTCAGCCCGGCTTTGGTGCGGACCGCGACCTGGGATGTCGTCGCCTGGAATCGAGCCGCGACCGCCGTGCTCACGGACTATGGCGCGATCCCGCCGGGACAGCGCAACATCCTGCGCTTCATCTTCTGCGATCCGCGCGTGCGCGCCGCGCAATATGACTGGGACAGCGTGGCGCGCTTCGTGGTGGCCGCTTTCAGGGCGGACGCCGCCCGCGCGGGCGCGGTCTCGCATGTCGCCGATTTCGTCGACGAGCTGTGCCGCACCAGTCCTGAGTTCGCGGCGCTCTGGCGCGACAACGACGTGCGCCATCATGGCGACGGCACCAAGCGGCTGCGGCATCCCGTCCACGGCACCATGTCGTTCGAATATTCGAGCTTCAATGTCGAGGGCCGCTCCGATCTCAGCATGATCGTCTACAATCCGGCGACGCCTGAAGATGCCGACCGCATCAGGCAGCTGCTGGCCGAACGGGCCGACTGACGGAATTTGCCAGCTCGCGCGTTTAACCCGCATCTGACTTCGAAAGGGCGGGCATCGTGGGCAAGGCGGCAGTCGACCGGATTGTGTTGCAGGCGGCGGAGCATTTTGCGGCGGGGCAGCCTGACGAGGCCGACGCGCTCTGCGCGGAGGTGCTGAAGGCGGCGCCGGATCATGTGCCGGCGCTGCATCTTGCCGCCGTCGCCGCCTTCGTCACCGACCGCGCGACCGAGGGTGCTGCGCTGCTCGACCGCGTCTTCAACATCGACCCCGACCATGCGCCGGCGCTGGTCACGTTGGGCGACGCGCTTGCGGTGAAGGGCGAGCACGAGGGCGCGGTGGCGGCATTCCAGCGCGCTCTTCGCCGGCGGCCGGACGATGCCGGCCTGCACAACAAGCTTGGCGTGGCTTTTGGCGAGCTCGCGCGCTTCGACGAGGCCGAGGCGGCCTATCGCTGCGCGCTCGCGCTCGATGCGCATCTGACGCGAGCCGGCTTCAACCTCGCCGTCGCGCTCGCGGAGCAGGGGCGACTGACCGAGGCGGAAGAGGCCTATCGGGCGGTGATTGCGCGGGAGCCGGCCTATCGCGGCGTCTGGCTCAATCTCGGCAACGTTCTTGCGGACCAGAACAGGCTCGCCGAGGCCGAGGCCGCCTATCGTCGCGCCCTCGACGCCGATCCCGATGATCCCGGGCTGCTGTGCAATCTCGGCGCTGCGCTCTATCGCCAGGGGCTGCTCGAGGACGCGATCGCGCAGTATCGCCGCGCGATTGCGGTTGCGCCGGACAACGTCGCGGGGCTGCGCCTGCTCGGCCTGGTTCTGCACGAGGCCGGTCATCTGCGCGAGGCGGCCTCGATCTACCGGCGGACATTTGCGCGCGATCCGGCGGATCATGTGATCGCGAGCAATCTCGGCGCCTGTCTCTCCGAGCTCGGCACGCTCGACGACGCCATCGCGGCCTGCGAGCACGCGCTGCTGCTCAAGCCCGATCATGCGCCGGCCTGGACCAATCTCGGCATCATCTTCGAGAAGCAGGATCGCGCCGAGGACGCGGTTGCCGCGCACCGCTGCGCGGTCGTGGCCGATCCCTTCTATGCCAAGGGCCACGCCAATCTCGCGGTCGCACTGCGCAACGCCGGCGAGATCGACGAAGCGCTCGCGGTCTCGCGTCAAGCCGTCGCGCTCGCTCCGGACCAGCCGCTGGCGCAGTACAATCACGCGCATTTCCTGCTGCTGAACGGCGACTTCGGCAACGGCTTCGAAGCCTATCGGTGGCGGCGCAGATGCAAGACGCTGTCGGACGGCGATCCGACCTTCAGCCAGCCGGAGTGGCAGGGCGAGCCGCTCGACGGCCGCACATTGCTGCTGTTCGCCGAATACGGGCTCGGCGATGCCCTGCACTTCGTGCGTTATCTGCCGATGGTGGCCGCGAGAGGAGGCAGGATCATCCTGCAGGTTCAGCCCGCGCTCGCCTCGCTGCTGCGACAGCTATCAGATGTCATCGTGATCCCGCGCGGCGAACTGCTGCCGCCGTTCGACCTGCAACTGCCGCTGATGAGCCTGCCGCGACTGTTCGGCACCACGCTGGACGGCATTCCCGCCGACATTCCCTATCTGCATCCCGATCCCGCGAAACTGTCGCGCTGGCGTGCCGCGCTCGATGGCGTGACGGCATTGAAGGTCGGTGTGGTCTGGGCCGGCAATGCCGGGCACAAGGGCGACCGGCAGCGGTCGCTATCGGCCGAGGCCGTGCTGCCGCGCCTCGTCATGCCGGGCGTCCAGCTCTACAGCCTGCAAAAGGAGCCGCGGCCAGACGATGGTCCGGTGCTTGCGGCGCTCGGCGACGAGATCATCGATCTGGCGCCAGCGCTCGGCGATTTTTCCGATACGGCAGCAGCCGTCGCGGCGCTCGATCTCGTCGTTGCCGTCGACACGTCGGTCGCCCATCTCGCCGGCGCGCTCGGCCGTCCGGTGTGGATGCTCACGCCTTACGCGCTCGACTGGCGCTGGCTGCGCGATCGCGAGGACAGTCCCTGGTATCCGACCATGCGACTGTTCCGCCAGCGCAGGCCGCGGGAATGGGATGCCCCCCTGATGCGCCTGTCGGCCGCGCTCGCGGTCCTCGCCGCGAAAGCCGAGGGCTAGAACCGCTCCGGCCGGTATGGTGCCGGATCGATCGACGGCGTCTCGCCGCTCATCATCTCGGCGAGCAGACGTCCCGTCGCCGGGCCCAGCGTAAAGCCCTGGTGGCCGTGGCCAAAGTTCATCCAGAGGCCGGGGTGGCGCGGGGCACGGCCGAGCACCGGCAGCATATCTGGCGTGCAGGGGCGGGTGCCGAACCACGGGTCGGGCTCGGCGCGCTTGCCGAGATCAATCAACTCGCGGGCGGAGGCTTCGGCACTGGCGAGCTGCACCGGCGTTGCGAGCGCGTCAGGGCCAGTCAGCTCGGCGCCGGTGGTGATGCGGATGCCCTTGGCCATCGGGCCCATGGCGTAGCCGTTGCCCTTGTCGACCAGCGGCAGATCGAGCGACGCGCCACCGCTGTAATGCATGTGGTAGCCGCGCTTGCGCACCAGCGGAATGCGATAGCCGAACTTGTGCAACAGATCCGGCGACCACGGCCCGAGCGTGACGACGGCGTTGGCGGCATCGATGCGACCCTGGTCGGTGTTGACCGACCAGCCGGTTGCGGTCTGCTGCAAGCTTTGGGCATCACCGAGCACAATCGAGCCGCCTAAACGCTCGAACAATTCGGCATAGGCCGTGACCAGCGCACCTGGATCTGACACGGTCCAGGTGTCGAGCCAGTGGATGGCGCCGGGAAGATCGTCGCGCAGGATCGGTTCGGCCTTGGCGAGCTCGCTGCCCGACAGTACGCGAAAGTTCACGCCGAATTCGCGCTGGTCTTCCTCCGCGGCCTTGATCGACAGATCCATCGACGCGGCGTCGCGAAACAGCGCCCGATAGCCGGCGCGCCGGATCAGATTGTCGGCGTGGGCCTCGCGGATGAGGATGTCGTGCTCGGGCGTCGCATAGGCGATCAGCCGCGCCCAGGCTTCGATCGCTTCGCGATGCCGCTTCGGCGCCGAGTGCCACCAATAGCGCAGCAGTGGCTCGACGTGGAGATGGAGGGATGAAAGGCTGTAGCGCACGTCGTTGGTGCGGCCGGTCGCGATCTTCAGGAGCGAGGCGAGGTCGCGCGGCATCGGATAGGGCCGCACCGCCTCCGCCTGGATCATGCCGGCATTGCCGTAGCTGGTCTCGCGGCCGGGCTCCCTGCGGTCGACGAGGGTGACCGACCAGCCGCGGCGCTGGAGATGCAGCGCGGCGCCCACCCCCACCATGCCACCGCCGAGAACGATTGCGCTTTGCATCGGGAAGGATCTCCTGTCAGGCCGGGCTCGGCGCGAGCTTGGCCTGTGCGGTATTGATCGTCGCGGCGACGACGACCGACATCGCGGTCATCGCCACGATGGATTTGAAGAAGTAGACCAGCGATTGATAGACGATCAGCACCGTGAGCGTCTCCGACTTGTACATGACGTAGAGGAAGATGCCGGTCAATGCGGAGCTGCCGGTGGACAAATCAGTCATGCTCATCTCCGGTTCACCGGCGATCCGGCGGCACTGCTGGCTCTCGTGTTGGCCTATTCCCAGGTGAGGAAGTCCGCTGCCGCCGACAGCGGCGGCGCCACGGCAAGCCGCGCCAGGTCGGGCAACGGCCGGCATAATTGTGGTTCGCCCGCAAACGCAGCCTCGAGGCTCGCGGCAACCGAGAGCACGATGGCGTCGCCGCCGCGCGGACCCACGATCTGGAGGCCGAAGGGCATGCCGGCTTCGTCGACGCCGACGGGCAGGCTGATCGCGGGATGGCCGGCGAGGGTGACGGCATAGGCGAGCGCGAGCCAGTGGAAGTAGGATTTTGTCGGCGCGCCGTCGATCTCGGCCGGATAGAGCTCGGACCAGGGCCGCGGGCTCAGCGTAATGGTCGGGCTGATCAGCACGTCGCACTGGCTGAAGAAGGTCTGGAATGCGCGATAGATCCGCGTCTGCGTCGTCGCGGCGCGGGCGTAGTCCTCGAGCGTGTAGCTCAGGCCTTCCTCGACATTGGCCCGCACATTGGGGCCGAGCATCTCGGGACGCTCCTTGTAGTTCTTGCCGTGCATCGCCATGAACAAGGCGGCCCGCAGCACCGCGAAGGCGTCGTCGGCCCCGGTGCAGTCCGGCGTCGCCTCGCGGCATTCCGCTACGAGCGGTGCGAGCTTCGTCATGCGATCGCGGAACACGCGGCGGATGAGTTGCTCGGTCGGTGCGAAGCCGAAATCCTCGGTGAAGGCGACGCGCAGCTTGCCAAGCTCCGCGGGATGCGGCGGGGCCCAGCGCTCGGCGCGTCCGCGCAACGGCTCGCCCGGCAGCGTATAGGCCAGCGGATCGCGGGCGTCGTCGCTCGCCATCACCGACAGCATCAGAGCCGTGTCGGCGACGTTGCGCGCCATCGGTCCGTCGGTCGACAGATTGGACCAGCCGAAGGCGCGCTTTTCACTGGCCACGAGGCCGGAGGAGGGACGCATGCCGACGATGCCGGCATAGCCGGCCGGATTGCGCAAGGACCCGCCGGTGTCCGAGCCCGAGGCGAGCGGGGCCATGCCGCAGGCCAGCGCCACCGCAGAGCCGCCCGAGGAGCCGGCCGCCGACTTCATGGGATCGAAGGGATTGCCGGTCGCGCCGAACACGGGGTTGCGGGTGTTGCCGCCCGCCGCCCATTCCGGGGTGTTGGTCTTGCCGAAGATGATGGCGCCGGCGGCGCGCAGCCGCGCCACCGAAGCCTGGTCGGCGGCCGGTACGTTGTCGCGCAACAGGGGACTGCCATAAGTGCTGCGCAGCCCGGCGGTGTCCTGCGTGTCCTTGATCAGAACGGGGAGCCCGTGCAGCGCGCCACGATCCTCGCCGCGCAGGATGGCGGCCTCGGCCGCCTTCGCCGCAGCGCGCGCGCCCGGCTCGTCCAGCGTGACGACCGCGTTGACGGCTGGATTGACAGTGGCGATGCGGGACAGGCAGGCGTCGAGCAGCTCGACGGGCGAGATCGCCCGCGCGGCCAGCAGGCGGCGCAGGTCAACGGCACTGGAATCGCAAAGTCCTGACAACGCCCATCCCTTTCAAATTGTGAAAACGATTTAGCATATCGGAAAGTGTGCATGGCGCATCAATATTCGTCAAATCGCGCCGTTTCGTGCACAAATCCTGGCTGATTTGCCCGTCGGAGGACCAAACGGGGTCTCTTAGGGGCGGAATCACCCGAAAAGATTAGATGGATCGGCCAACATTTTTTCCCGACGGGGTGGTAGAGAAGCTGCATGAGCGAGATCGCGACGCCCGAAGGAGCCAATTCCCAGCTCGGCCACTGCCTCAAGGCTGCCCGCCAGGCGCGCGGCCTGACGCTCAAGCAGGTGGCGGAGCGGACAGGCATGGCGCTCTCGACCCTGTCGAAGGTCGAGAACGGCCTGATGTCGCTGACCTACGACAAGCTGTTGCAGCTCACCTCGGGCCTGAAGATGGAGATCGCCGAGCTGTTCAATCCGGCGATCGCGGCGCCTGCGCAGGGGCGGCCGGTGACCGCGCGGCGCAGCATCAGCCGGGCCGGGCAGGGCCAGGTGATCACCACGAAATTCTACACCTACACTTATCAATGCACGGACCTGATCGGCAAACGCATGGTGCCGATCATGGCCGAGGTCCGCGCGCGCTCGCTGGACGAGTTCGGCCCGCTGCTGCGCCATGCCGGCGAGGAGTATTTCCTGGTGACGAGCGGACGCGTTGCCGTCCACACCGAGTTCTACGCGCCGGAGATCCTTGGCGAGGGCGACGGCATCTATCTCGACAGCACCATGGGCCACGCCTACCTCAACGCCGGCGATGCGTCGTCCGCCACGGGCGTCTGTCTCTGTACCAGCGAGGCGCCCGATCTCTACGATCAGCTCCGCCAGATCGCCTCGCGCGACGTGGCGGCGCCGGGTGATGGCGAGCCGCCGCAATAGCGTTGTCGCTCATTGAAACGAAAAACGCCCGGCCAGGCCGGGCGTTCGCGTTGGTTGTTCGTCTTATTCGCCGCCGCCGAAGCGGCGCGACCACCAGCCGGCGCGACGCGGTGCGGCCGGCGTTTCGCTTGTCTCCTGCGGCGCGGGCTCCGGAGCCGGCGCGGCAACCGGCTCTGACGCCTGCGCAACGGGTGCGGCGGGCTCGGGCTGGCTGCTCGACAGGAAGCTCACCTTCTCCCGGACGGTGGAGCGGCGGCGCGCGGCCGCCTTGTCGTCGGATGCGGGCTCTTCCTCGGCGACCGCGGGAGCAGGCTCGAGCCGGGCCGGAATTTCGGCCTGCAACTCGGCGCGCGGCTCAGGCTGGGTCACCTGCGGCTCAACAGCGTTGACGTGCTCCGAATGCGCGATCGAGGGCGCAGTCTCGCCGTTCGATCCGTCGAAATCGGCAACCGCGTCGGTCGCCTCCGACGGCGGATTGCCGCCGAGCTCGTCGCCGATGGAGCCGGCGAGACCTTCCTCGCCACCACCGCGCCGACGGCGTCCGCCCCTGCGACCACGCCGGCGACGGCGCTCGCCGCCGCCCTGCTGCTCGCCACGGGCCTGACCCGCCTGGTCCTCGCCTTCCTCGCCGTCCTGCTCGGACTCGGCATCCTCGTCGCCTTCGCCGGCCGCCACGGCCGCCTCCGCAAGCATGGGCGCGCCATCCTCGCGCAACTCGCCGTCGCGCTGGCCGCCGCGGCCGCGCCGACGCCGACGTCGCTTGCGGCGCTGACCGTCCTGCTCGGGCGTTGCTTCGCCAGCGGTCTGTTCCTCGGCGAGACCTTCGGTCTCCTCGGTCTCGATCTCGGATTCGAGTTCGGAATCGAACTCCTCGTCGTCATAGGCCTCTTCAACCGCGGGTGGCGGGCTTGCCGCGGCCTGCGCCGCGAGCAACGCCTTGGCGGCCTCGAGCGTATGCACCTGCTCGCCGCGGTCGATGAGATAGGCCTGCGGTCCGCTGACGCTGGGGTCGGCGATGACAGCCAACGTGACCTTGAAGCCGTTTTCGAGGTCGCGCAGATGACCGCGCTTGTGGTTCAGCACATAGAGCGCGACGTCGGTGCGGGTGCGGACCACGAGGTTGTGGGTCGCGCCCTTCATCAGGATCTCTTCCAGGCCGCGCAGCAGCTGGAGCGCAACCGAGGACACCGAGCGCACATGGCCGGTGCCGCCGCAATGCGGGCAGGGATCGGTCGAGGATTCCAGCACGCTGGCGCGGATGCGCTGGCGCGACATTTCCAAGAGGCCGAAATGCGAGATGCGGCCGACCTGGATACGGGCGCGGTCCTGCCTCAGGCAGTCGGACAGCTTTCGCTCGACCGCGCGGTTGTTGCGCTTCTCGTCCATGTCGATGAAGTCGATGACGATCAGGCCGGCGAGGTCGCGCAGACGGAGCTGGCGGGCGACCTCTTCGGCCGCTTCCAGATTGGTCTTGAGCGCGGTGTCCTCGATGTGGTGCTCGCGGGTCGAGCGGCCGGAGTTGACGTCGATCGAGACCAGCGCCTCGGTCTGGTTGATCACGATGTAGCCGCCGGAACGCAACTGCACGGTCGGCGAGAACATCGCATCGAGCTGGCTTTCGACCCCCATCCGCGAGAACAGCGGCTGGCCGTCGCGATACTGCTTCACCGCGCTCACATTGGCGGGCATCAGCATCTTCATGAAATCGCGTGCTTCGCGGTAGCCGGATTCACCGGCGACCGAGATCTCGTCGATCTCCTTGTTGTAGAGGTCGCGCAGCGAGCGCTTGATCAGCGAGCCTTCTTCATAGACCAGGGTCGGGGCCTGCGACTTCAGCGTGAGGTCGCGCACCGTCTCCCACATCCGGATCAGATATTCGAAGTCGCGCTTGATCTCGGGCTTGGTGCGGGCGGCACCGGCGGTGCGCAGGATGATGCCCATGCCCTCGGGCACGTCGAGATCCTGCACCACTTCCTTCAGGCGCGAACGGTCCTGCGCGCTGGTGATCTTGCGGCTGATGCCGCCGCCGCGCGCGGTGTTCGGCATCAACACGGCGTAACGGCCGGCGAGCGAGAGATAGGTCGTCAGCGCCGCGCCCTTGTTGCCGCGCTCTTCCTTGACGACCTGCACCAGCATCACTTGGCGGCGCTTGATGACTTCCTGGATCTTGTACTGGCGGCGCGGACGGAAGGTGCGCTCCGGCACCTCCTCCATCACGTCGTCGCCGCCGACGGATTCGACGACTTCCTCTTCGGCTTCCTCGCCGTCTTCATCCTCGTCGTCGTCCTCGTCCTCGGCCCTCGCTTCGGATTCGTGATGCGGAGCCTCAGAGCTTTCGCCGGCAGCGTAGACGGCATCGGCCGGTTCAGCGGCGGCCGTCACGGCTTCGGCGAGAGCTTCAGCGTGCGCTTCGGCGGCGGCGGCCTCCTGCGGCCAGGTCACGGCCTCGGTCGCGGGTTCGGCACCAACGGCTGCGACAGGCGCGGGCGTCTCGCCGGCGTGATCATGGTCGTGATGGTCGTGCCCGCCGTCATGGCCATGGTGATCATGATCGTGATCGTGATCGTCATCATGGGCGTGATGATGATCGTCGTGCCCATGCTCGTCGTGCCCGTGATCGTCGTGATCATGGTCGTGATGATGGGCTTCGTGCTCGCCGTGATGCTCGGCATCGGCGTGCAGATGCTCGCCCTCATGCGGTGCGCCCTCGGCGTGCTCGGGCCGGGCCTCGCCATTGGCCATCTGGGCGGCGGGATCGGCGCCTTCGACGATATCGCTGCGGACGCGTTCGCCATGACCGCGGCGGCGGGCATTGCGGTGGCGCGAGCGGCGGCGGCCGTGAGAGCGGTTCTCGCTCTCTTCCTCAGCTTCGCGATGGGCCTGTTCTTCGGCCTCGATCAGCGCCTGCCGGTCGGCGACCGGGATCTGGTAGTAATCGGGATGGATTTCGCTGAAGGCGAGAAAGCCGTGGCGGTTGCCGCCGTATTCGACGAAGGCGGCCTGGAGCGAAGGCTCCACCCGGGTGACCTTGGCGAGGTAGATATTCCCGCGCAGTTGCTTGCGTTGCGCAGTCTCGAAATCAAACTCTTCGACGCGATTGCCGCGGACCACGACGACCCGGGTCTCTTCCGGGTGGGTGGCATCGATCAACATCTTGTTGGGCATGTCTTAACTCTTGGCGGCGGCGGGCGCGATTCACCGTGGGCGCGATGTGCGCTGCCGGGTGACGCGACGGTCCACCTGATTCGGGGGTGAGGGGAAGGCCGAAACACCGTCTCTCGCGCCTTGCCGAACCGGAAGCCGGAGGACCAAGGCGGCGCGCGGGAGTTTCACTCCGCAGCGTCGCGAATGATCCTTCAGAATTCGTCGGCACAGTCTGGCGCATCAAGCGTCGGCCCGTATGAAACATTGGGCGGCGAGGCCGCCCCTCAATCAGTTGCTGCTGGCCAGGCGTGGCGCGGAAGCGCTCGCCCTGAAGATCGAACCGCCCCCTTGGGATTAAGGGATCGGGTAACGGGCCACGTCGCTGTCAGAACTGTCCCGGAAACACAGGGGTAACCGGGGACCGTCTGCCGCCGGGGCTTGACCCGATCCACCTCGCTGCCGCGCACCGCGCTGGCCTTCGGGGGGAACGGAAAAACGCTGGAATTCCCAAACCTTGAGAGTTCCGGCGCTGCACCGGGAGGCTGAATGCGACACAACCGAAAATACTGGCCGTCAGCCCTTCGTACATACGAGGAATGGGCCAACCGTGCAAGGGACCGTCGCATACCGGTCACAGTCAGCGAGTTTCTAGTCCCTGTCATTAGGGACTGATTAACCCTGTGGTTCTATTGCGTTAAAGAGGCTGCTCGGAGGCACGGAATCGGTGGCGAGCCGCGCAAATCAAAGGGTTTTGCTGGGGTGTGCACTTCTGTGCGCCGCAGCCCTGCCATGTGCCGATTCCTCGCGCCTGAGCGCGGCCGAGAGCCAGCCGCAACCCGCTGTTGCGGTAGCGAATTTTCCGATCGCCTCGGCTGCCCGGCTGGCCGGCGACGGCAAGCAGACCCGCTTCATTCTCGACCTCGACAAGACGGTCACATTCCGCGCCGTCACCTTGGCCGACCCGTATCGGGTGGTGGTCGACGTGCCCCAGCTGAATTTTCAGCTGCCCACGGGCACGGGGGCCGGGCGGGGGCTGGTCAAGGCCTTCCGCTATGGGCTGGTGATGCCCGGCGGCTCGCGAATCGTGTTCGACCTGACGGGACCTGCCAAGATCGCCAACTCCTACGTGCTGGAGGCGGCCAATAGCCAACCGGCCCGGCTCGTGCTCGAGCTGGAGGAGGTCGACCGCGCCGCCTTCGTACAATCGCTGGCCCCGGAAAACCGGCCTGAGCTGCGGCCCGCGATCGCCGACGCGCCGCCGGCCACGGTTCCCGCCACCGCAGCCCCGGAAGCAGGCCCGCAAAAGGCCGATGGGCGCCCGGTGGTCGTGATCGATCCCGGCCATGGCGGCATCGACAACGGCACGCAGTCGAGCGGCGAGAGCGAGAAGAACCTGGTGCTCGCCTTCGGCCTCGCGCTGCGCGACCGGCTGGAAAAGAACGGCAAATACCGCGTGGTGATGACGCGGGACGACGACACCTTCATTCCCCTCAATGACCGGACCAAGATCGCGCGCAACCTCAAGGCTGCGCTGTTCGTCTCGATTCATGCCGACGCGCTGCCGCGCGCGGAGGGCGATGCCCAGGGCGCCACGATCTACACGCTGTCGGACAAGGCCTCCGACGCCGAGGCCCAGCGTCTGGCGGATGCGGAAAATCGCGCAGACGCGATCGCCGGCTTCAATCTCGCGGAGGAGCCGACCGATGTCGCCGACATCCTGATCGACCTCACCCAGCGGGAAACCCGCACCTTTTCAAACCGTTTTGCCCGCTTGTTGATGGGGGAAATGAAGACAGCCGTGCGGATGCACAAGCATCCCCTGAAATCGGCCGGCTTCCGGGTGCTGAAGGCGCCGGACGTGCCGTCGGTGCTGGTCGAGATCGGTTACGTCTCCAACAAGGGGGATCTCGAGCATCTGGTCTCCGAGGGCTGGCGATCCCGCGCGGTGAGCTCGATGGCGCAGGCGATCGACGGCTTTCTGGCCAAGCGCATGGCCACAGTCGGGTCTTCGAATTGAAGGGGTTTTTCCGTCCCGCCGTGAAAGCCCTAGTTTGGCCACAGCGGTCGCTTTATAAAAACGCCGCAGGGGGTTCCGGAATCGACGAGAATCCCGCTCGGCAAGCGTCTTTAGGCCCGGCACGGATGTGATTTGAGTAGGCCGGTGAATTCGCGACGTGACGTTGGCGCCCGTTTTGGGCGCCTTGGGCTGATCTTGACCTGATCTTGGGATTGAACGGATAAACAGATAATGCGCTTGCTTGTGCGGTTCATGGGCTTCCTGTTCGCCGCGGGAACGGTGTTGTTCCTTGTCGGTGTCGGTGCCGTGGCAGGCCTGATCTGGCATTTCTCCAAGGACTTGCCGGACTACTCTCAGCTTCAGGATTACGAGCCGCCGGTGATGACCCGCGTGCACGCGGTCGACGGCTCGCTGCTTGGCGAATATGCCAAGGAGCGGCGGCTGTATTTGCCGATCCAGGCCGTGCCGAAGCTCGTGATCAACGCGTTCCTCGCGGCCGAGGACAAGAATTTCTACGAGCATGGCGGCATCGACTACACCGGCATGGCGCGCGCCGGTCTGGTCTACATCCAGAACTACGGCTCGAACCGGCGTCCGCAGGGCGCCTCCACGATCACCCAGCAGGTCGCCAAGAACTTCCTTCTGACCAACGAGGTCTCGTTCGCCCGCAAGATCAAGGAAGCCTTGCTGGCGATGCGGATCGAGAAGACCTATTCGAAGGACAAGATCCTCGAGCTCTATCTCAATGAAATCTACCTCGGCCTCGGTGCCTACGGCATCGCAGCCGCTTCGCTGGTCTATTTCGACAAATCGGTGAACGAGCTCACGGTGGCGGAAGCGTCCTATCTGGCGGCGCTGCCGAAGATGCCTGCGACGCTGCATCCGGTGCGCAACCGCGACCGCGCGATCGAGCGCCGCAACTATGTGGTCGACCGCCTGTTGGAGAACGGCTGGATCAAGCAGGCCGACGCCGACAAGGCGCGCAAGGAGCCGCTCGCCGTCACCAACCGCGCCAACGGCGCGCACACCTTCGCCGGCGAATATTTCGCCGAGGAAGTCCGCCGCGACATCTTCGAGCGTTATGGCGAGAAGAAGCTTTATGAGGGCGGCCTGTCGGTGCGTACCACGCTGGATCCGAAGATCCAGGTCATGGCACGCAAGACCATGGTCGCGGGCCTCGTGAACTATGACGAGCAGCAGGGCTATCGCGGCGCGATGAGCAAGCTCGATACGTCGGGCGACTGGGGCGTGAAGCTCGCCGAGATCAAGTCGCTGTCCGACATCTCGCCATGGCGCATGGCGGTGGTGCTGGAGACCAGCGACCAGTCGGCGCGCATCGGCTTCCAGCCGAGCCGCGAGCTCGGCGGCGCCGTCAGCAAGCAGCGCGAAACCGGCCTCATCACGCTCGATGGCATCAAATGGGCCAAGGCGGCCGCGGGGCCTGCGAAGGGCAGGGCGGCGAGCGCGGTGTCGCAGGTGCTGCAGCCCGGCGACGTGATCTATGCCGATCCGCTCTACAAGGACGGCAACCCGGTCGAGGGCCAATACCGGCTGCGCCAGATCCCCGAAGTGTCCGGCGCGATGGTGGTGATGGATCCCTGGACCGGCCGCGTGCTCGCCATGGTCGGCGGCTTCTCGTTCGACCAGAGCCAGTTCAACCGCGCCACCCAGGCCTATCGCCAGCCCGGCTCGTCGTTCAAGCCGATCGTCTACTCGGCGGCGCTGGACAACGGCTACACGCCTTCGACCGTGGTGCTCGACGCGCCCATCGAAATCGACCAGGGCCAGGGCGCCGGCGTGTGGCGGCCGGAAAACTTCTCCTCGGGCAAGTTCCAGGGGCCGGTGACGCTGCGCAACGCGCTGCGGCAGTCGCTCAACACCGTGACGGTGCGCCTCGCGCAGGACATCGGCATGCCCTTGATCGGCGAATATGCCCGCCGCTTCGGCGTCTATGACGAACTGCCGAACTATCTCTCCTACGCCCTCGGCGCCGGCGAGACGACGGCGATGCGGATGGTGACGGCCTATTCGATGATCGCCAATGGCGGCCGTCGCGTGAAGCCGACGCTGATCGACCGTATCCAGGATCGCTACGGCCACACCATCTTCAAGCACGACCAGCGCGAATGCCGTGGCTGCGACGCGCCGGGCGGCTGGAAGAACCAGACCGAGCCGCAGCTGATCGACCGCCGCGAGCAGGTGCTGGACTCCATGACCGCCTATCAGATCACCGAGCTGATGGAAGGTGTCGTGCAGGCCGGTACCGCGACCGTGGTCAAGGAGGTCGGCAAGCCGATCGCCGGCAAGACCGGTACCACCAACGAGGCCAAGGACGCCTGGTTCGTCGGCTTCTCGCCGGACGTCGCCGTCGCGATCTACATGGGCTACGACAAGCCGCGTGCACTCGGTAAGGGTAACGCCGCGACCGGTGGCCATCTGGCTGCTCCGATCGCACGCGACTTCCTCAAGCTCGCGCTCGCCGACAAGCAGGCAGTTCCGTTCAAGGTGCCGGCCGGTATCAAGCTGGTCCGCGTCGTCGCCAAGACCGGCATGCGCGCCGGCCCCGGCGAGACCGGCGGAACCATCCTCGAAGCCTTCAAGCCGGGCACGGCGCCGCCGGACAATTATTCGGTCATCGGCGTTGCCGACGCCGAGAGCCGCATGCCGGCCTCGCAGCAGCAGCAGCCGGATTCCGGCTTCCTCATGCGCCCGGGTACCGGCGGACTCTGGTAGGCGACGACGGGAATCGTCGGCGTTGGAGGGGCGGGCGGTTGCGCTTTGCCGCCGTCACCGCTACATCCGGCTCACAAATCGAACGCGGGCCCAATTCCGCGAGATCAGAGAACGACATGCGCGCCGAAATCGAACGGTTGGTAGAAGAGATCAAGCAGTCAGTCGGGCTGCTGAGGAGGCATCTTTGACGTCGAGAAATCGACGGCGCGCCTCGCTGAGCTGAACAAGCTCGCAGAAGATCCCAACCTCTGGAACGATCCCCAGAAAGCCCAGAAGCTGATGCAGGAGCGGACCTCGCTTGAGGATTCGCTGTCGGGCATCGGCAAGGTCGAGCAGGAGCTCGAGGACGACATCGGCATGATCGAGCTCGGCGAAGCCGAAGGCGATGCGGGCGTCGTTGCCGAAGCCGAAGCCGCACTGAAGAACCTGAAGAAGGAAGTCGCGCGGCGCGAGCTCGAGGCGCTGCTGTCGGGCGAAGCCGATCGCTTCGATTCCTACCTCGAAGTCCATGCCGGCGCCGGCGGCACCGAGAGCCAGGACTGGGCGCAGATGCTTTTGCGCATGTACACGCGCTGGGCCGAGACCCACGGCTTCAAGGTCGAATATCTCGAAGAGTCCGAGGGCGAAGAGGCCGGCATCAAGTCCGCGACCATCCAGGTCTCCGGGCACAATGCCTATGGCTGGCTGAAGACCGAGGCCGGCGTGCACCGCCTGGTGCGCATCTCGCCGTTCGATTCCAACGCGCGGCGGCACACGTCTTTCTCCAGTGTGCAGGTGTTCCCCGTCATCGATGACAGCATCAAGATCGACATCAAGGAAGCCGACGTCCGCGTCGACACCATGCGCTCGGGCGGCGCCGGCGGCCAGCACGTCAACAAGACCGAGTCCGCGGTGCGGCTGACGCATATCCCGACCGGTGTCGCCGTGGTCTGCCAGGCCGGCCGCTCCCAGCACAAGAACCGGGCGCAGGCCTGGGACATGCTGCGCGCGCGCCTTTACGAAATCGAGCTGAAGAAGCGCGAGGAGAAGGCCGCCGCCGACCAGGCCGCCAAGACCGATATCGGCTGGGGTCACCAGATCCGCTCCTATGTGCTGCAGCCCTACCAGATGGTGAAGGACCTGCGCACGGGCGTGCAGACCTCGGACACGTCGGGCGTGCTCAACGGCGAGCTCGACGACTTCATGGCCGCGACGCTGGCGCAGCGCGCCTTCGGCACCACCACCGGCGAGATCGAGGACGTCGACTGATGCCGCGTGTTGCCTTCATCGGGCTTGGACGGATGGGCCACGGCATGGCCGGCCGCTATCTCGATGCCGGCTTCACGGTGACGCTGTGGAATCGCAGCAAGGCCAAGGCGGAAGACCTGATCGCGCGCGGCGCGCAATGGGCGACCTCGCCGGAGGACGCCGCGATCGATGCCGACGCCGTGGTGACCATGGTTGCCGACGACGAGGCCTCGCGCGCGGTCTGGCTCGGGCCTCAAGGCGCGGCCAAGACGGCGAAGGCCGGCACCATCGCGATCGAATGCTCCACCGTCTCCTATGACCATGCGCGCGAGATGGGCCGCGAGCTGAACGCGCGCGGGCTCATCTACATCGATTGCCCCGTGACCGGACTGCCGGATGCGGCGGCGGCCGGAAAGCTGACGCTGCTGGCCGGCGCCGACGCGGCCGACCTCGAGCGCGCCCGACCGTTCCTCGAACCGATCGGCTCGACCATCCGCCATTTCGGCGTGGTCGGCTCCGGCACGGTCTACAAGCTCATCAACAATTTGATGGGGGCGATCCAGATCGCCGGCCTCGCCGAGGGTCTCGCGATCGCCGAGCAGGCCGGGCTCGACATGAACCTGGTGCTGGAGTCGATCCAGGCCGGCGTCGCCGCCAGCCCCCAGGTGCAGCGGCATTCCAAGCGCATGGTGGCGCGCGACTTCGGCGGCGCGACCTTCACCTCGGCGCTGCGGCACAAGGATGCCGCCTATGCCGTGAGGCTTGCCGAGAGCCTGCTGGCCGACAAGCCGCTGGTGGCGCGCGCGGCGGTCGAATCCTACGCGCGGGCGAAAGCCAGCATGCCGGACGACGACGAAGGCAAGATGATCGAGCTGGTGTCGCGGCCGAAGGAGCCGTCCTAGCCGGTCGCATTAACATGGGGCAGCCTCGTTCGCCCTATCGCTTCTGAACACGGGAATTCCAAACCTCATCGGAAATCGGGTGGCAAAGCGCGTCGCGCCGCACTAGGCGGGGGGCAGCCACCGATGCGAGACGCCATGCCCCCGAACGACAACCGGATCGACGCACGAGACTGGTCGTTGCTGGCCGTGCTTTCCATCCTTTGGGGCGGCTCGTTCTTCTTCAACGGTGCGGCGCTGCGGGAGTTGCCGCCGCTGACGCTCGTGTTCCTGCGCGTTGTTATCGGCGCGGCCATTCTGCTGCCGCTGCTCCGCGTGCAGGGGATCGGCTTTCCCAAGGGCCTGGCGGGCTGGAAGCCGTTCTTCGCGATCGGGTTGCTCAACAACGTCATTCCGTTCTCGCTGATCGTGGCCGGCCAGACCTTTATTCCGAGCGGGCTGGCGTCGATCCTCAACGCGACCACGCCACTGTTCACGGTGCTGGTGATGGCAGCGGCAGGTGAAGAGGCGTTGCAGGCGCGACGGGTGGCCGGCGTGGCGCTGGGCCTTGCCGGTGTGATCATCCTGCGCGGGTGGGGGATCGAGACGCGGACCGGGCAGGGGATCGGCATCCTGCTCTGCCTCGGGGGCGCGCTCAGCTATGGCTTTGCGGCGCTCGCAGCGCGAAGGCTCCTGAAAGACTCGCCGCCGCTCGGCACGGCGACGTTTCAGCTCATGGCATCGACGGTGATGATGGCCCTCGTCGCCGGTGGGTTGGAGCAGCCGTGGCGGCTACCGATGCCGGGCCTGGCGACCTGGCTTGCCGTGCTCGGCCTTGCCGCGCTGTCGACCGCGCTCGCCTACATCGTGTTCTTTCAGATCATACGACGCTCCGGCGCAACGAATGTCATGCTGGTGACATTGCTTATTCCCGTCACCGCGATCCTTCTGGGATGGCTGGTGCTGGGGGAGCCGATTTCCATGCGTGAGATCGCCGGCGCGATCGTCATCGGCAGCGCTTTGATCGTGATCGACGGACGGGCGCTGAGAATGTTGCAGCGCGTCCGGTAGATTCCAAGGTCAGCGTTTCACTCCACGGAAAATCCTGCCGCTTGCCAGTGGCTGGCCACCTTGCGACACTCTTCACAAAACAAGACTACAAAACATTGGGGAGAGAACGATGCCGGGTCGTCGCAACAACCTTGCTGCTCTAGCCATGCTTGCTGCCGGCGTGCTCGTCACGACTTCGGCCTCGGCGCAGAAGAAATACGACCCCGGAGCCACCGATACCGAAGTCAAGATCGGCAACATCATGCCCTATAGCGGTCCGGCGTCGTCCTACGGCGTGATCGGCAAGACCGAGGCCGCCTTCTTCAGGATGATCAACGACCAGGGCGGCATCAACGGCCGCAAGATCAACTTCATCAGCTATGACGACGCCTATTCGCCGCCGAAGGCGATCGAGCAGGCGCGCAAGCTGGTGGAGAGCGACGAGGTGCTCTTGATCTTCCAGCCGCTCGGCACGCCCTCGAATTCCGCGATCATGAAATACATGAACGCCAAGAAGGTGCCACAGCTGTTCGTCGCCTCCGGCGGCACCAAGTTCGGAGACCCGAAGAACTTCCCGTGGACCATGGGCTTCCAGCCGAACTACCAGAGCGAGGGACGGATCTACGCAAAGTACATTCGCGACAATTTCCCCGACGGCAAGATCGCGGTCTTTTGGCAGAACGACGACGCCGGCAAGGACCAGTTCAAGGGTTTGAAGGACGGGCTCGGCGACAAGGCCGGCATGATCATCGCCGACAAGTCCTATGAGGTCAGCGATCCCTCGATCGACTCGCAGATCGTCGCCCTGCACGATTCCGGCGCGGATATCTTCTTCTCGTGGGCGGCGCCGAAAGGGTCGGCGCAGGCGATCCGGAAAGTCGGCGAGCTCGGCTGGAAGCCAAAGTTCTTCCTGGGCAACACGGCCACGTCCATCGCCTCGGTGCTGAAGCCCGCCGGGCTCGACTACTCCAAGGACATCATCTCGACCGCGTATCTGAAGGACCCGACCGATCCGACCTGGGACAAGGATCCGGCGGTGCTGGCATGGCGCGCCTTCATGGACAAATACTATCCCGAAGGCGACAAGGCCAATGCCAACAATCTCTACGGCTACGTCCAGGCCGAAGCCATGGCGCAGGTGCTGAAGCAGTGCGGCGACAATCTCACGCGCGAGAACGTCATGAAGCAGGCCACCAGCCTCAAGAACTTTCACACCGAGCTGATGCTGCCCGGAATCATGGTCAACACCTCGGCCGACGACTATTTCCCGATCGAGCAGATGCAGCTGATGCGCTTCAACGGGCAGGCCTGGGAGCTGTTCGGCGACGTCATCACCGGCGAAGTCGGCCACGAGCGCAGCCCGTAGTCAGCGCGGGCTGCTGGCTTTGGCGCGCAGCGCCATGCCGCCGGCGACGCCGACGCCGAGCACATACATCCAGCCCTCGTGGAAATCGAACAGATGCGAGTTCAGAAGCGAGCTCGCGATGTTCTGCACGACGATCACGAGGCCGATCCAGGCCGCAACACCTTCGTCCAAGAATTCACCCAGGAACAGGCGAAGATGCGCGAACCACAGGGCGTAGAGCAGCACGACGCCCAACAGCCCCCATTGCATGGCGACGTTGAGGGTCTGGTTGTGCGGGTTGCTGACGATCTCCGCGTCGAGGCCGCTCTCGCCGGTGGCGGCGCGTTCGAACTGCCGCTTGATCGCACCGGTGCCGTGACCGAGCAGGGGCGCCTCGGCAATGGCGTGCAGCGACTTGCGCCAATAGGTCAGCCGCTGCGCGGTCGACGCGCGGCTGATGTCCTCATGGCCGTGGCGGTATTCGACGGCGATATCGATGATGCGCTGGCGCAGATAGGGCGACGCCGTCCAGGCCAGCGCGCTTGCGACGACCGCGCCCGCGAGCAGGATCAGGGCGGCACGCCGGCTCAGATGCCGCCGGGCGAACAGTCCAAGCAGCACTGCGATGCAGAGCAGGGCTGTGCGGGCCGAGGCAACGAACACCATGCTGGTGACGAACAGCAGGATCAGCGCGAGGCAGGCGGCTGCCGCGATCAGGCTGCCGCCGCGCCAGAAAGTCAGCGCAGGCAGCGCGAGCGCAAACGCGCACAGGGTGAATTCCTGGCTCTGGTCGATATAGTTCTTGACGGGGACGCCAGCCGACGCGGTCGCGGTGATCTTCCAGGCAGGATCGAGCAGCACGATCCAGGAGAACACCGCAAGCAGCGCGCAGGAGGCGAGAAAGGCAAGGCAGGCCTGGAAGCCGCGCTCGGATCGGCTGAAATGGTAGAGCAGCGGCGGAATCAGCACGAGCTTTGCAACCGGCTTGATCGCATGCAGCCGGTCGGGCCAGGCGCCGTCCGACCACAGCGTACCGATCAGCGCGAGCAGCAGGAATGCGAAGGGCAGGGCAAACGCCGGCCATGCGAGCTTGCGTGCATAGTTGCGCCAGTCGATGGTCGGCGTCACCGCGAGCAGCCAGAGCCCGACGAAGATCGAAGGCGCCGTCGTTGACCAGGGCAGCGAGGCCGCGATCAGGATGACGAGCACATCGGCCGCATAAACCAGTGCGGCCGAGTTGCGCCAAGTCTGCCAACGGCTGCGCCAGGCCTGGGGCTCGGCGGCATCGGACCACGCCGCCGGTTCCGAGGTCATGCGACCAGCGCTTACTGCGCGGCGACGAGACTTTCCGCGGGCATATAATGTCCGAGGAAATCGCGAGCCTGGGTCTGGTAGCCGAAGCGCTCGGCCAATTCGCTGCGTCTCGCCTTGATCCTACCGCGGCACTCCTCCTGACGCGTCAGCACGCGGGTGACGGAGGCCGCGATCGAGTCGGTCGAGAACGGGTCGAAATAGTCGGCGAGCTCACCCGCGACCTCGCGGAACACCGC
The DNA here is from genome assembly GCF_054049735.1 of Bradyrhizobium sp. P5_C12. NCBI lineage: Bacteria > Pseudomonadati > Pseudomonadota > Alphaproteobacteria > Hyphomicrobiales > Nitrobacteraceae > Bradyrhizobium > Bradyrhizobium sp. P5_C12. The sequence continues at coordinate 77,919 of NZ_JBFULU010000022.1, read as the reverse complement.
GATGTCGGAGCACAGCACCGGCGTATTGGCGGCCAGCGCTTCGATGATCGGCACGCCAAAGCCTTCGGCAAAGCTCGGCATGATCAGGCCGTGCGCCTCCGCGATCAGGGCGGCCTTTTCATGCTCGCCGACATAGCCGGCGAAGCGAACGTTTTGGGGAACGTTGCGCATCCGGCTGATCTGGCCGGCCAGGCCGATCACCACGAGATCGGCGTGAGGAATGTTGCGGAAGGCACGGATGACGGTGGCGACGTTCTTGCGCGGCTCGTTCGACACGATGACGACGAAGCTCGGCCGCCCCGGACGCCCCGACGGGGCTGGGAGGTGCAGGACATCCGGGGCGTCGAACCGGGTGCGGGGATACACGACCCGCGCCGGCAGGTGCGCAAATTGCGGCAACAGTTCCCTGAACCGCATCATGCTGTAGTTTGAAACGAAGGCGAGCTCGTCGGCCTGGCGCAGGCTGGTGAGCAGCCGCGACAGGAACAGCCGCGTGGCGATGTCGCTGAGCTTGAGGTCGGTGAGCGGCAACAAATCGTGGACGACGCAGATCACCTTGGCCCCCGGCCTGCGCTTGATCGCCACCCGCGTCGGCGTGTCGACCACGATGACGTCGTAGTCGCGCGCATCGATCCGCGGCGGCGGCAGCAGGAAAAAGGCCGAGGAGTCCTGATAGCTGTAGAAGCCGGGCTCGAGCTGGAAGTCGCCGAACAGTTCGAGGTGGCGCAGGTCCGGCGGAACGTATTCGAGCGCGGCGGTCCTGTTCTCGATCAGCCGGGCGTTGAGGCCACGCAGGCCGACGGCGCGCAGCAGGCAGACGATGTAGTCCCACGACACCGACATGGTGGCCTTGTGGCGGATCCAGTCGAGCGTGCGGCGCAGGCCGCCGCGCATCACCGGCTCGCTCATGTTGATCTCGTCGAGAAAACGATACAGCGCGAGCAGCTCGATGTTGCGCGACGGCGCCGGAAACAGTCTTGTGCGCCGCTCGCGCCGGCGCAGCTTGCGGTAACGCCGCGTGGTTTCCACCAGCAGCGTGAGCTCGTGGCCTTCGGCGGCGAGCGAGCGCATCAATTCGCGCGTGAAGTGGAAGATGCCGCGCTTGTGGTTGGGCTCCCCGAGCGCTTCGGAGACGACAAGGATGTTCTGCTTCATGCGCGTTTCTCGCGGAGCTCGAAGGGGGGCGTTGCCGTTGCCGGCGCCTCGACCGTGACGGTCGAGGCGATGCGGCCGTGATCGAGATTGATGATGCTGGTGCAGGTGCGGCGCAGCAGCAGCTGGTCGTGCGAGGCAATGATGACGATCGCCGCCTGCGAGACCAGGTTGAGCAGCCGCCGCTCGGCCTTCTCCGCAAAATGCTCGTCGACCACGCTCAGCCATTCGTCGAGCAGCAGGATGTCGGCCGGGAAGGCGGTCGCGGTCGCGAACAGCACGCGCATCAGCATGCCCRAGGAGAACATCCGCAGCGGCAGCCGCCGCATGCGCGGCTCGAGCTCGGTGAAAGCCCAGATCTCGTCGATCATCGTCGGCGTCGGCTTGCGTCCGCCGATCCGGAGCAGCAGCGCGATGTTGTCCGCAGCGACGAAATCCAGGTTGACCCCGGCATTGAGGCCGAGCAGGGGAACGACGTTGCCTTTGATGACCACGCTGCCGCTGCTCGGCGGATAGACGCCGGCGATCAGCCGCAGCAGCGTCGATTTGCCGGAGCCGTTGGGCCCGGCAAGCCCGATGCGGGCGCCGGCCTCCGCCTCGATGGTGACGTCGTCGACGGCGCGGATGATGCGCGTCTCGCCCTGCTCGCGGACGAGGTGGCCGAGCAACCGCCGCTTCAGCGAGAAGTCGTAGGCGCCATAGAGTGGATAGTCGAGGCAGACATTGCGCAGGCTGATCGAGACCATGGTCAGATCCAGAATGCGGCTTTGCGCAGATGACCCAGCGTCAGCACGCTTGCTAGGATCAGCAGCGCCAGCGCGACGAGGACATAGGCGAGGCTTGCGGGATCGACATGGCCGCCCGCGAGCGGCTCGCGCCACACCGCGAACAGATGCGTCAGCGGATTGAGCCGCATCACGGTCGAGCGGTGGTTGATCATCTCCGACGACCAGATCACGGGCGAGGCGAGGAAGGCCAGCATCAGCGTGGATTCGATGATCGGCTTGAGGTCGCGATAGCGCGTCGCCATCGCGCCGAGGACGAGGCTCAGCGCGAAGGTGCAGGCCACGAACAGCAGCAGGCCGGGCAGCGCCGCAACCGCGCCGAAGAGATCGTGCGGCGAGAGCAGGAGCCAGAGCACCAGTGGCACGCAGGCGTTATGCAGCGCGAACAGCGCCTGGCGGAAGGTGCATTGCAAGAGGAAGATCACCGGCGGCAGCGCGCGGTCGCGGATCAGGCTCGCGGAGTTCTGGAGCGCCGTGGTGGCATCGAGCACCACACTGTTGAGGAAGGTCCATGCCGTCATCGAGAGTGCGAGCATGGGCAGGCGCGCCAGGATGCTGGCGTTCGACATCTGGCCGATCACCGAGCCCAGCACCGCGACCACGATCGCCATCTGGAGCGACATCCAGAACGGCCCCAGCAGCGAGCGCACGTAGCGGTGGCGCATGTCGGACCAGGCCAGCGCCGCGGCGATCCGGACCGCGTCCAGCCAGCTCGTCGCCGGCGGCGGTTCGACGGCGGCCGGCTGCTCCTCGCATGACGTGACGGCTTCGCGGTAAACGGTTTCCATGCCCTGCCTGAAGGCCGTGGCCGAATAGTGGGTGAGGGCGCGCGCCCGCGCCGAGAGCCCCATGCGGCGGCGCCGCTCGGGATCGCGGATCAGCGTGTCGATGGCCTCACCGAGCTTCTCGGCGTCGCTGGGCGGCACGGTGATGGCCTCCATGCCGTGGCGGGCGACGCGCGGCACCGCCGTGTCGAGTGCCGTGTTCACGACCGGGCGGCCGGCGGCCATGGCCTCCAACTGGACGAGGCCGAAGGTCTCGGCATTGGTCACCGACGGCATCACGAAGACGTCGGAGAGGCACATCAGCTTGATGCGCTCGCAATCGTTCACCGAGCCGAGCAGGCGGATTCGGTCGCCGAGGCCGAGTTCGCGGATCAACTGCTCCAGCCGCGGCCGCTCGACCCCCTCGCCGACGATCCAGACCTCGAACTGGCGATTGACGGCGGCGCGGATCAGCACGTCGAATCCCTTGTAGGGAACGAGCCGGCCGCAGGCGAGCACGAGCCGGCCGCGGTCGTTGACGTGATGCGGCTCGATCTTCGGCCAGTCATAGGTCGTGGTGTCGATGCCGAACGGCACGACATGGCACTTGTCCTCGAATTCCCGCAGCAGCGCCGTGGTCTCGATCAGGACGCGGTCTGAGACGATGATCGCCTTGGCGCGCCGCAAAGTCCGCCGCATCAAGGGATCGATGAACCAGCGCAGGCCGGCATGGCTGACGATGTCGGCGTGCCAGTGCACCACCAGCGGCCGGTTGCGGCCGAATCCGAGTGCGAAGACGAGGTCGGCGAGCGGGAAGGGGGCGTGGAGCGCGAGCAGATCGTGCTCCGCGATTCTGCGCCACAGCCGCCAGGGATAGGTGGGCGCGGCGGGAAGCGACAGCACATTGCCGAACGAGCGGACGCGCTCGACCGGCACTTCGTTGACGACGAGCTCGCGCGGCCCGGCCGATCGCGAGCAGACCAGCACGGCGGAGGCGAAGGTGTCCTTCAGGCTCGCGCAGATGTCGCGGATCACCGTGAGCGTGCCGCCGAACAGGTCGGGATAGTAGATCTTGAAGATGTGCAGCACCGATGGGCGGCGCGGAGTTTCGCTGTTGTGATGCATGACGGCGATCAGCCCGCGAGAAGCGCTGCGACGAACGGCGCCGCCAGCACCGAGATGAAGATCACGCCGCGCAGGAGCGCCGGCAGCATCGGCTCGATCGGGCCGCGACGGTCCCGGTCGAGAATCGGCGGCGGCGAACTGGAAATACGGGCCAAGCGGTCGGCCATGGTCAATGTCCCCTTGAAATCGCGCCCTCAGTGGCGTCTCGTATATGTGGGAAAATTTACCACGTCAATCGACGATGAGAAAAAAGTGGGATTGTGTCCCACGCGTGGCGCCGATACAATTCAGACATGAATGCCAAGTCCGGGTCCAAAGCAGCGGCGTCCCAGCCGAACGCTGCCGCAAAGCTGCACGCGCCGCTGGCGCGGCTGCTGCGCCCGCTCGTGCGGCTCTGCATCCGCAGCGGCATGACGTTCCCGGCGCTGGCGCAATTGCTTCGCGAGCTTTTCGTCAACGTCGCCGAGCACGATTTTGCCCTCGAGGGGAAAGAGCAGACCGACAGCCGTGTCAGCCTGCTCACCGGTATCCACCGCAAGGAGGTGGCGCGGCTGCGTGGCGCCGGCGCCCCCGTGCATGAGGCGCCCGCGGCTGTGTCGCTGACGAGCGCGGTGATCGCGCGCTGGCTGGCCGCGCCTGAATTCACCGATGCGAAGGGCGAGCCGCTCCCGCTGCCGCGCACCGCCGAGAGCGACGCGCCCTCGTTCGAGCAGCTGGTCGCCTCCGTCACCAAGGACGTGCGCCCGCGCGCGGTGCTCGACGAATGGATCGATCGCAAGCTCGTCACCATCAACGCCGACGACGAGATCGTGCTGGTCGAGGCCGCCTTCGTTCCGAGCGGCGAGGACGACAGCAAGTGGCACTATCTCGGCCGCAATCTGCACGACCATGTCGCCGCGGCGGCCGAAAACGTGTCGGGACCGGCGCCGCGCTTCCTCGAACGCGCGGTCCACTACAACAACATCTCGCCGAAGCTTGCGCGGCGCCTCGAGGCGCGCTCGCGCGAGCTTGCCATGGACGCGCTGAAGACCGCCAACCGCGAAGCCAACCGCGCGCTCGCCAAGGACAAGGGCGGCGATGCCCGCTGGAATTTCGGCGTCTACATCTATTCCGAGGACGCCGACGAGGAGGGCGACGGCAAGGAGGGCGGTAAGGAAGGCGGCAAGGAGAGTGGTTCGTCATGAGCCGGCCGCCGCTCATCTCCCGCCGTCTGCTGCTGACGGGGTTCTGGCTGGCCGGCACGGCCATCGCCCACGCGCAGGTCAAGCGCGGCACCGACCAGGGCATTGGCGGCACCGGACTCACGCCCGGCGATGATCACGGCATCGGCGGCACCGGCATCGTCGGCGTGATCCAGCGCTTCGGCAGCATCTACGTCAACGGCGAACGCATCACCTATGGGAACGAGGTTCCGGTACGGATCGACGGCGAAGCGGCCACCACCAAGGACTTGCGCATCGGCCAGGTCGCGCGCGTGGTCGCCACGCGCCAGGCTGACGGCACGCTCGTCACGCGCAACATCGCGATCGCGAGCGAAGTCTCCGGCCCGATCGAATCCGTGAAAGGCAACGAGCTGACGGTTCTCGGTCAGAAGATCGTCTCGGGCGGCAACGAAAGCCGGCTCCGTGCCGGCACGCAGGTCGCCGTCTACGGCTTGCGCCGCACCGACGGCGTGATCGTCGCGAGCCTCGTCGAGCCGCGGCGTGACGCGACGGCACGCGTGACGGGTCTGGTCGAGCGCGGGCCGGACGGCCTGCATATCGGTGGGCTGAAGCTGAACGGCGTCGATCCCTTGCTCGTCGGCCAGCGCGTCCAGATCGAGGGCAGCGCAAGCCAGGGGGCAATGCGGGCCTCGCGCAGCCGGATCGACGATTTTTCGGATCTCGTCGGCGCAAGCCGGCTCTCGATCGAGGCCTATGTGCAGCGCGCGGGTGCCAACCTCCAGCTTGGCTCCGGGCTTGTCGCCCGTGACGGCTCACGGTTCGGTCCCGCGGCGGGTGAAGCGCGCATGGTGGTCAACGGCGTGTTCGACCGCTCGCGCGGCCTCCAGCTGGATTCCGCTCAAGCGATCGGACCGGGATCGCCGCGGCAGGCGCCCGGCGGGCCCGGCAATCCCAACCGGTCGCCGGGCGGCGGTTCGATCCTGCATCCGAACCGCGGCACGGCCAATCCCGGTGGTAGCCAGCCCGGTCCGACAGGCGCGCCTGCGCCGGGATCAAGCCCCGGAGCAACGCCCGGCTCCGCTCCGACGGGGCCAAGCGGCCCGTCAGGCCCCGGCGGTCTTGGCTCGCCTGGTGGCGGACCCATGGGGCCCGGTGGTGGAGTGGGTGGTGGTGGTGGCTTCGGCGGTCCCGGAGGCGGGATGGGCGGCGGCCGGCGCTGAAGGCACCGAGGGCCGTCGGTGATCCGCGTTTCATCGCGTTGCTTCCATCGCTGGGCCGCGCGGCTCGCCGTTCGTTCCGAGCCCGGCCGCATCGCGCTTCACCGCGTCATCGCCCGTCGCCGCGGAATGGTCGGCGGCAAGCAGAATGTAGAACGCCGGCACCACGAACAGGGTGAACAGCGTTCCAATCGAAAGTCCGGAGGCGATCACCAGCCCCATGTTGAAGCGCGAGGCCGCGCCCGCGCCGGATGCGGTGATCAACGGCATCACGCCGATCACCATGGCCGCTGTCGTCATCAGGATCGGGCGCAGCCGGATCGCGGTCGCTTCGATGACCGCATCACGCTTGGAGCGGCCGGCATGCTGCAGCTCGTTGGCGAACTCGACGATGAGAATGCCGTGCTTGCTGATCAGCCCCATCAGCGTCACGAGGCCGACCTCGGTGTAGATGTTGAGGCTCGCGCCCTTGATACCCAGCATGATGAAGATCAGGGCGCCCGCGATCGACATCGGCACCGAGACCAGGATGATCAGCGGATCGCGGAAACTTTCGAACTGCGCCGACAGCGCCAGGAAGATGATGATCAGGGCAAATCCGAAGGTGGCGGCGAAACCGGATGATTCCTGGATGAACTGCCGCGACTGTCCGCCATAGTCGATGGTGTAGCCCTTGGGCAGGGTCCGGTCCGCGATCTCCTTCAGCGTCGCGAGCGCTTCGCCGGTGATCACACCCGGCATGGCCACGCCGGAGATGGTGGCGGCATTGACCTGCTGGAAATGGTTCAACGATTGCGGAACCGTGGTCGTTTTCAGCGACGCCACCGTCGACAGCGGAACGGACGTGCCATCCGAGGTCTTGATGTAGTAGTCGAGCACCTGATCGGCGTTCAGCCGCTGGCGCTGCTCGACCTGGGGAATGACCTTGTAGGAGCGGCCGTCCAGGCCGAAATAGTTGACATACCCGCCGCCCAGCATGTTGCCGAGCGCGCCACCGACATCGCTGAGCTTAAGCCCGAGCTGAGCGGTCTTTTCGCTATCGATCAGCACCGTGGTTTGCGGCTGGTCCACCTTCAGGTCGTTGTCGAGGAAGATGAACTTGCCGCTTTTCAGGGCCTCGGCGGTGAAGGCCTTGGCGATGCCGTCGAGCCGCTTGAACGGGTCGGTGGTCTGGATCACGAACTGGATCGGCAGGCCGCTCGCCCCCGGCAGCGGCGGCAATTGGAATGCCACGATCTTGGCGCCGGCAACCCCCGCCATCTCCTGCTGCAGCACCGGCTGCAGTTCCGCCGCGGTCTTGTCGCGCTTGTCCCAGGGCTTCAGGACCCAGCCAGCGATCGAGCTGCCGGTGAGATCGAGCTGAAACACGCCCGCGGTTTCAGCATGGGCGGAGATGCGACGGTAGACCTCGGCGGAATACAGCAGCTTCTGCTGAAGTGTTGCGTTCGGCGCCAGCGTCGACTGCATCAGGATCGCACCCTGATCCTCGTCCGGCGCCAGCTCGTTCTTGGAGTTCGAATAAAGCCAGTAGATGCTGCTCAGGACCAGGGCCGCGAACACGACCGTGACCGGAATCGTCGTCAGGCTGGCTTCGAGCAACCGTCGATATTGGTGTTGCAACGCTTCCATCCGCGCATCGATGAACGCGACGATGCGATCGTCGAGCGTCGGTGCGCCGGTCCTCGGCGGCTTGAGAATGAAGGCGCAGCACATCGGCGTGAGCGTCAATGCGATGACGGCCGACACCGCAACGGCGCCGGCAAGGGTAAAGGCGAATTCGGTGAACAGCGCTCCGGTCAGACCGCCCTGGAAGCCGATTGGCACGTAGACCGCGATCAGCACGATGGTCATGGCCACGATAGGACCCGCAAGCTCCCGCGCGGCGATGATCGCCGCCTGCAACGGCTTGGTGCCCTCGGCCAGATGCCGGTTGACGTTCTCGACGACGATGATGGCGTCATCGACCACCAGGCCGATCGCGAGCACCAGGGCCAGCAGCGTCAGGAGGTTGATCGAAAAGCCGAGCGCCAGCAGCAGGGTGAAGGTGCCGACCAGCGACAGCGGTATGGCGATTACCGGAATCAGCACCGAACGCCACGAGCCGAGGAACAGGAAGACCACCACGGTGACGATCAGAAGTGCTTCGAGCAGGGTATGGATCACCTCGTCGATCGAACTGTTCACGAAGTCGGTGGAATCGTAGATGATCTCGGAGTTCAGCCCCTCAGGCTGCTGCGCCTTGATGTCGGGATAGACGGCGCGGACCCCTTTGATGACGTCGAGAAGGTTGGCGTTTGGCGCCACCTGGATGCCGATATAGACCGCGCGCTTCCCGTTGAAGCCGACCGACGAATCGTAATCCTCGGAGCCGAGCGTGACGTTCGCGACGTCGGACAGCTTGACGTTGGACGCGCCCGCCTGTTTGACGACCAGGTCGCGAAACTCCTGCAACGACTTCAGGTTGGTCGCGGCCGTCAGATTGACCTGCACCATCTGGCCCTTGGTGGTGCCGAGCCCGGCGATGTAGTCGTTGCTGGACAGCGCGGTCGATATATCGGACGCGGTCAGCCCGTACGCCGCAAGCTTGATCGGATCGAGCCAGGCGCGCAGCGCGAAGGTCTTGTTGCCGAGCAGTTCCGCGGTCTGCACCCCGGACACGGCCTGGAGTTTCGGCTGCACCACGCGGATCAGGTAGTCGGTGATCTGGTTCGGCGCCAGCACGTCGCTGCTGAAGCCGAGATACATGGCGTCGATGGTCTGACCGACCTTGACCGTCAGCACCGGCTGCTGGACGCCGCTCGGAAGCTGATTGAGCACCGAGTTCACCTTGGTGTTGATCTCGGTCAGCGCCTTGCCGGAGTCGAAGTTCAGCCGCAGGTTGACGGTGATGGTCGAGGTGCTGGGCTGGCTGGTCGACGTCATGTAGTCGATGCCATTGGCCTGGGCGATGGCGTTTTCCAGCGGCGTGGTGATGAATCCGGCGACGATCGCCGGATCCGCACCGTAGTACGTCGTCGTCACGGTGACGATCGCGTTCTGCGTGCGCGGATATTGCAGGATCGGCAGCGAAGTCATCGACTTCAGACCCAGCACCAGGATCATCAGGCTGACGACGATCGCAAGCACCGGCCGACGAATGAAGATGTCGGTAAAGGACACGTTCTGCCTCCTCACTGATCGGCAGGTGCCGGATTGGGATCGTTCGCCAGCGGAATGGAGTTGTCGACCTTCAGCAGGGTGCCGTTGCGCAGCTTGATCTGGCCCGCGGTGACGACGGTTGCGTCCCGATCAAGGCCCGAGATCACGGCCACCTGATCGCCACGGGTGGCGCCGGTCTTGATGAAGGTCTGACGGGCTACCAAACCCTGCTTGTCCGGTGCGTCGCTCTTGACTGCGAGGAACACCGACTCTCCATAGGTGTTGTAGACGATGGCGGTCTGCGGCAGCGTGAGGTAGCTCGTGGGATGTCCTACTCGGACATCGATCCGTGCGAACATGCCGGGCAGGAGCTTGCGATCCGCATTGTCGAAAATCGCGCGGACCTGAACGTTGCGGCTGGTCTGATCGACCTTGGAATTGAACGCCTGCACGACTCCCTTGAAACTGCTCTCCGGAAAGGCGTCGATACGAGCGGTGACGTCCTGTCCGACCTTGACCTGGTCGACGGCCTGCTGCGGCAGCGTGAAGTCGACAAAGAGACGGTCGAGCGCCTGCAGCGTGACGATGGTGGTGCCCGCGGTCAGATATTGGCCGACATCGACCTGACGCACGCCGAGACGGCCGGCAAAAGGTGCCTTCAGCGTCTTCTGGTCCATGAGCGCCTGCTGCTGGGCGACCAGCGCCAGCGCGTTGCGCTCGTTCACGACATCGCTGTCGACTGTCGCCTGGCTGACCGCATTGATCCTCAACTGGCCCTGATCGCGCCGCAACGTGATGGCGTAGCCGTCGGCGGTGGCCTGCAACGACTGCAGCTTGGCGACGTCATCCTGCTTGCGCAGGTCGAGCAACACGTCACCGGCGGCGACGTCCTTGCCGGATTCGAAATGAAGGCTGTCCACGATGCCGGACTGTTGCAGCGAAAGATCGGCGCCGTTCACCGCGCGAAACGTACCGATGGCGGTTAATGTCGACTGCCAGTCGCTGACCTGCGCGGCGGTCGTCGACACCGTCTGCGGGGGATCGGCGAGCGCGGCCATGGCCTGCTTGATCATGCCGGCGCGGAAACTGACGAACCAGGCAAGCGCGGCGAACACCGCACCGACGACACACAGCATGATGATCATGCGCTTCAACATGGCTTCGGACTCTCGGATCAGTTGGCTGGCTGGGGCGGCTGTGCCGGCAGGGCCCCCGCGGGAACGAATATCGCGGCAACGCCGGCGGGCTTGACCTCGGCGGCGGGGGATTCATCGACGCGATTCCACCAGCCGCCGCCGAGCGCCTGGTACAGCGATACGGTGTCGGCATAGCGCGAGGCCTGCGCCTTCACGCGGTTGATGCGCGCGGTGAGCAGTGTCTGTTCGGCGTTGATGACGGAGATGAAGGTGGTGGAGCCGGCCTTGAACTGGGCCTGGGACATCTTCAGGCTTTCAGCCGCGGTCTTTTCCGCCTCAATCTGGGCCTTCAGCAGATCGGCATCGGATTGGATCGCGCGGAGCGCGTCGGCGACATTCTGGAAGGCGGTGATCACGGTCGAGCGATATTGCGCGCTGCTTTGCTCCAGCGCCGCGACCTTGGACTCCTTGGTATGAAACAGCGAACCGGCGTCGAAGATCGGGCCGGTGACACTCGCCGCCACGCTCCAGGCTGCCGATTGCGGGCCGTAGAGGCCCGCCAGCGCCAGCGCGGAGCTGCCGCCCGAGGCCGACAGCGTCACGTTCGGCAGCATGTTGGCCGTGGCAACACCGACATTCGCGCTGGCCTGATGCACCTGACTTTCAGCGGCACGGATGTCCGGGCGTTGCTGCACCAACAGCGACGGCACGCTGACCGGCAGATCGCGCGGCAGGCGCAGGTTTGCCAGCGGCACGGCCTCGCCCTTGTCCTGGCTCGGCAACCGGCCGAGATAAGCCATCAGCTGGTTGCGATTCTGCGCGCGCGACTTTTGCAGCGGCGGCAGCGTCGCGAGCGTCTGCGCCAGCTGGGCCTTCTGAGTCAGGACATCGCTGTTGGCGACGGCGCCGAGGGCAAACTGCTGTTCGAGCAGCGCCACCAGCTGGCGCTGACCGTCGATCTGTTCCTGGGTCACGCGAATCTGCGCCGCGTAGGACGCATCGCTGATTGCGGTCGTCACGACGTTGGCCGTCAATGAGAGATAGGTCGCCTCGAGCTGGAAGCGCTGATAGTCCGCATTGGCGAGATCCGCCTCGATCCCGCGCGCCTTGCCACCGAAGATGTCCGGCGTGAATGAAACCGGGACCGAGGTCTTGTAGAGGGTGTACAGGGATGACGATCCGGTTTGTCCGGACTGTGCCAGCGGCACTTGGCTGCGTGTCGCGCTGCCTTCCCCGGTGATCGACGGCAGCAGGGCGCTGGTGTCTGCCGCCGCGACTTCGCGAGCCTGGCGCAGCGCCGCTTGCGCCGCGGCGAGGTCCGGATGGTTGTCGATCGCTTCGCGGACGAAAGCTTCGATCTGCCGCGAGCGGAACACCTGCCACCAGACCGCCGGCACGTCGGCGCCATGCGCGAACCGTTGCGCCAGGCCACCGGGCCCGTCCGCACCTTGCGTCGCGGGCAGCCCGCCCGCCGTGTAACCGCGCACTGCCGGCGCGGCCGGCGACTCGAAATCAGGGCCGACGGCGCAGCCACCCAGGGAGAGGGCAGCCTGAATGATAGGTACCAAAGCACCTCTTAGGAGAAATGTTCTGACCGACATCCGCCGCCCGCATTAAACTGAACCGTTCAGTACTTGACTTGGCAGGCGGGGATTGTCAACAGTACTGTACTGTTTAGTTTTGTTGCGGGTGTAACGACCTCAGTGCCGCGCCAGCACCGGATCCCGGCTCATTGTTCTTTCAAGTTGTTGATGCGGCGTCATTGTGCGCGCTGACACCAACGACATCGATTCGCGACCCGACGGAGTGCCATCATTGATCGAAACGATCGCCCATCCTGTTCAAGAGCAGCCGAGTGCACCAGCGGGCCGTAAGATGGACATCGTCATCCGCGCGGCGTGGCAGCTATTTCTCGACCAGGGCTTTTCCGCCACCAGCATGGACGCCGTCGCGAAAGCCGCCGGCGTCTCGAAGGCGACGCTCTACGCGTATTTCCCAAGCAAGGAAGCCTTGTTCGCCTCACTGATCGTGGCGGAGTGCGAGAGCCTGCAACGCGATTTGCCGCTGCCCAAACTGTCCGCGGGACTGTCCGAGGCGCTGCGGGATTTCGCCAGGCAATACCTCCACACCTTCATCCATCGCAAGGACGTCGCCTTCGTCCGCATCATCGCCAACGAGAGCGGCCGGTTTCCCGCGCTCGCCCGGCTCTTCTATGAAAGTGGTCCCGAGGCGACGATTCGACGGCTCTCTCAATTCCTCGAAGAGGCCAGGGCCGCGAAGCTCCTGGAGTTTGACGACTCGATGGAAGCCGCCAAGCAATTCCTGAGCCTGGTCCGCGGCGAACTACCGCTGCTGATCGTGCTGGGCCTCAGCGATTTCACGGAAGGGAAGATCGAACAGGAGATCGAGGCAGGGCTCAATTTCTTCCTGAAGGCGTGTCAGCCTCGTGCCTGAAGCGCCATGCATGCTTGGTGAAGGTAGAGGCCGGTTCTAGCCCGCGCTCAGGCGGACGCCGGCGCGCAGGAACTTCTGCGGATCGACTGCCTCGCCGTCGATGCGGGTTTCATAGTGCAGATGCGGACCGGTGGAACGTCCCGTCGATCCGACCAGCCCGACCACCTGGCCGATCTTCACGATCTCGCCGACCTTCACATTGATCTCGGAGAGATGGCCGTAGCGGGTCGCAAGTCCATTGCCGTGGTCGACCTCGATCATGCGGCCGTAGCCGCCGGACCAGCCGGCCGAGACCACCTTGCCGTTTGCGGTGACGCGAACGGGATCGCCGGTGGCGGCGCGGAAGTCGAGGCCGGTGTGCATCGCAGGCCGGCCGAGGAAGGGATCGCTGCGTACGCCGAAGCCGGAGGTGAACTCGACCTCGCCGATGACGGGCTTGCGATAGGGCACCAGCGCCAGCGTGCGGTTGAGACGGTCCATCTCGGCGCGGGTGACGTTGATGCGATTGAGCTGCTTCTCGAACGGCCCGGCATTGGCCGTCAGCTTGACCGGTACAAAGGGTCCGCCCATCGCGGTGCGCGGCACGGCGGATTCGAGGCTGGCGAGGTTCAGGCCGAGATCGCTGACCACGCCGCGCATCCGGCGCATGCGCGAGTCCATGCCTTCCTCGACGGCGCTGAGCGCCGCCATCTGGCGACGTTCGACCTGATCGAGCGAGGTCTGGAGCCGGACCAGAACGTTGTCAAAACCCTGGTTCTTGGCGAACTGATTGGCCTGTGGGGCCATGACGGCCGGCGCGCGCGACTCGAGCCGCGCTTCGCGATCCGGCGGCGCCACGAAGATCACGGTGTCGCTGATCGGCGACGGCTTTGGCGTGCCCTGCGTTGTGCTCTGGCCGGCATCGCCACGCTGCGGGGCCGAACGGGGAATGGACCCCGTCACGTCGGGCATGGCGCCAAGCGCCGTGGCCCGGGACTCCAGCGCCGTCTGGCGCTTCATGATCTGGTCGAGCTTCTGGTCGAACTGCTCCTGGTCGAGCAGCTGCCGGCTGGTGGTGCGGTCAACCTTGGCGCGCAGCTCGGAGATGCGGTCCTCATAGGCGTATTGCATCTCGGCCTGGCGGGCGATCAGCCGGGTCAGGACGTCGTCGCGAAAAGCAAAGTAGGTGGCGGTCGCGGCCGACCAGAGGCCGAGCAGCACGACCGTGCCGACCACGATCCAGAACACCACGGGCCCGAAGCGGACCTGCTTGCCGGCGTGGACGATGGTGTAGGCGTCGTCGGTGGCGGGAAGGGGAATCGCGGCGGCGGCTGCCGCCGCGGCAGCAGCACGCCGGTGGAAGGCCCGTCCGTGATCGTGAGAATGATGTTGGGGGTACTGCGAATATTGGGCAGAACTTTTCGACATCGGCACTCCCGCGCCGGTCGGATGAGTCCGTACGGCCTAATTGCCGCAGCAATCTGGGCTGGTCATGGTTAATTTTCCGGAAACGGGAACAGTCGAATTTAACGGGCTGGTTAAAGACTTCTTGCCGCCGCCAGCACCTCGTCGGCGTGGCCATCGACGCGCACGTTGCGCCAGACCTTGGCCACCTTGCCATCGGCGCCGATCAGCACCGTGGTGCGAAGAATCCCGAGGAAAGTCTTGCCGTACATAGACTTTTCGCCCCAGGCGCCATAGGCCTCCAGCATCTCATGTTGCTCATCCGAGATCAGAGCGACGCCGAGACTGTGCTTGTCGCGGAACTTCTCCTGCGCCTTTAACGGATCGGCGGAGATGCCGAGCACGGTCGTGCCAGCCGCGGCGAAGGCGTCAGCCAATCGCGTGAAGTCGATGGCCTCCCGGGTGCAGCCCGGCGTGTCGGCGCGGGGATAGAAGAACAGGACGATCTTCTGGCCGGGATAATCCGACAGCGTCACCACGCTGCCGCCGTCGCGGGGCAGGCGGAAGGCGGGGGCCTTGCGGCCCTCGGTCAGGGCAGCCTTCGCCGCTGCCGCGGGCGGGGAGGCCGATTTGGAGGAATTTAACTGTTTCGATGCGGCCCCATGCGATGCTGCTTTTGCTATGGTCCTGGTTGATTTGCTTGCCGGTGTCCGCTGTGTTTTCGCTGGCTTTGTTTGAGTCGATGCCCGTGTCGTTGGGGCCTTCTTTTTAGCCGTCGGACTGCCGGAGGGCGTTTTGGACGATTTCTTTCGGGATTTCTTGGACATACGCCTTCCTTTCGTCGCTTTCGGCGGGTCAACCAAAGCGGTATTGCAGCTCTCGTCCGGAAAGCCGGATTCGCGCCCTCGGCTGGGCAAGTCTGACGGCGCCGGAGTATGGTTACAAGGAATTCCACGCACCACCCCACTGCTCGTTGAACGCGCTCCCGGGGCGAAATGACGAACAGCAGGAATATTCGAGGTATGGCGGCAACGCCGGGGCGGGGAGCTTCGATCCCCGTCGACGGCTGCGGTCCCGGCGGCGCTCAATCCTACGACGGGCGCCTGTATCGAGAGGCAATGGCAAGGAATACGTCGCCCCAGGATCACAATCGCGATTTCGATCGGCGCGGCGGCGGACAAGAGCCGCCGGGATGGGACGAGGCCGACTGGGATCCGGATCAGGAAGAGGCGGCGGGCCATCGGGCGCGCCGACTGCTGTCTCGTTCCAATTCGGGCATCCATCGCTTCGGTGACGGCTTCGGATCGTTGCGGCGGTGGCTGGCGGCTGACCGCTGGCTCAAGCGCCTGGTCGTCGTCGTCGGTGCTCTCGCCGTCATCTTCATCGGCTGCTTCGGCGCGCTGTGGTGGCGGCTCGGCGCCGGTCCCATCAATCTCGACATCGCGACGCCATGGCTAGCGGCGGCGATCGAGGACAATATCGGTCACGGCAATACCGTTGAGGTCGGCGGCACCCAGATCGAGCGCGCCGGGCGGATTCGGATCGCCGTGCGCATCCGCGACATCATCGTGCGCGACCAGGACCATGCCATCGTCGCCACCGCGCCGAAGGCGGAGGTGAAGCTGTCGGGGGCTGGTCTCCTGATGGGGCACCTGCGCGCGGAAAGCCTCAATCTCGTCGATGCCGAGCTTGCGATCCGGATTGCGCCCGACGGGACCGTCACGGTGTCCGCCGGCGACACCGCAAAACCGCTCGCAACCGGCGTCGCGTCAAAGAAGGACGCGGGCCTGCCGCCGACATTCCCGCGTAACGGTGTCCCGCCGCCGCCGTTCGCGACGGCGCCCGCGAGCCCGGACGCATCCCAGGCCGCGCCTCAGGCGACCGCACAGAGCGGAATTCTTCAGGGCCTCGACTGGCTCGACAGTTTGAGTATGACCGGCCTCGACGGCCAGAACCTCAACGAGATCGGTCTGAAGAACGGCAATCTGATCGTCGACGATCAGCAGCGCGGCAGCAAATGGTCGTTTGAGAACATCAGTCTCAGCCTGCGCCGGCCGAGTCGTGGCGGCGTCACGCTCAGCGTCGGCGAAGAGGGCGCGCGGCCGTGGTCGCTGCGCGCCACGATCGGGCCGGCCGAGAATGGTGTGCGCTCGGTCGACATCCGCGCCGACAAGGTCTCGACCTCCAACATCCTGCTGGCGCTGCGGGTGAAGGACCTCACCTATACCGCCGACCTGCCTTTGACCGGCGAGCTCAAGGGCGAGCTTGGCCGTGATGGCGTGCCGACCTTCTTCCGCGGCAAGATCGCGATCGGCTCCGGCAACATCATCGACACCGACACGCCGGACTATCCGATGGCGATCGACTCGGCCGAGATCAACGTCGAGTGGGACTCGAACAGGCGGGTGCTGGTTGCGCCCTTCAAGATCCTCTCGGGGGCCAACCGCGTCACGCTGCTTGCCCATCTCGAACCGCCCAACGGCGCCAGCAACGACTGGCAGCTCGGCTTCAGCGGCGGCTCGATCCTGCTCGGCGGCATCGACAATGAGCCGCCGCTGGTCTTCAACCGCATTGCGATCGGCTTCCGTTTCGACACCGACCACAAGCGGCTGCTGCTGACGCAGGCCGATATCTCCAATGGCGAGATCGGCGTCGCCGGTACCGGCGCCATCGACTATTCGGGCGAGCCGCGGCTGACGCTGGGCTTTGCGGGAACGCCGATGTCGGCCTCCGCCCTGAAGCGGATGTGGCCGACGCTGATCGTGCCGGAATTGCGCGAGTGGGTGATCGAGCGGATCGAGCGCGGCACGCTCCAGCGCATCGAGATCGGCGTCAATTCGCCGACGAGGAACCTGCCGCGCAAGGGCCCGCCCATTCCCGACGACGGCCTCTCGGTCAACATCGTGGCAAGCGGCGTCGCGGTCCGCCCCGTGGACGGCATGCCGGTGGTGCACGACGCCGATTTGAAGGCACGCGTGACCGGGCGTACGGCCACCGTGAATATCGGGCAGGGCATTGCCGATACGCCCGCCGGCCGCAAGATCACGATCTCCGATTTCACCTTCGAGGTGCCGGACATGGCGCCAAAACCGTCGCCGTCGCGGACCAAGTTCCGCGCCGAGGGACCGGTGCCGGCGGCGGCGGAAATCATGGCCAATGATCGCCTGAGCGATCTGTCGGCGACCACCGTCGATCCCAACACCAGCAAGGGAACGTTCTCGGCGAACATCCAGCTGGGCCTGCCGGTCAAGGGCGAGCTGACCAAGGCCGACACCACTTACGTCGTCGCCGCCGATCTCAACGGCTTCGCCGCCGACAAGCTGGTGATGAACCAGAAGCTGGAGGCCAACAATCTCAAGATCGTCGCCAACAACCAGGGCTATCAGGTCAAGGGCGACGTCAAGATCAACGGGCAGGCGGCCTCGCTCGACTATCGCAAGCCGGCTGAGGGCGACGCGGACGTCAGATTGCAGGCGACGCTGGACGATGCGAGCCGCGCGCGCCTCGGCTTCGACCTCAGCCCCGCCGTCAGCGGCTCCCTGCCGATCAAGCTCTCGGGCAAGATCGCCAGCGGTGCCGACCAGACGACCAAGCTCGGCGTCGAGGCGGACCTGACATCAGTGAAGCTCGACAACATTCTTCCCGGCTGGGTCAAGCTGCCGGGCAAATCGGGCAAGGCCAGCTTCAAGGTGGTGCCGACGGCGCAATCGACACGTTTCGAGGACATCGTCATTGAGGGCGGCGGCGCCTCGATCAAGGGCTCGCTCGAGGTCGACCCGAACGGCGACCTCATGAATGCGAACTTCCCGACCTATTCGCCGTCCGACGGCGACAAGACGTCGTTGAAGGTGGAGCGCGGTCAGGACGGCGTGGTGCGCGGCACCATGCGCGGCGACGTGTTCGACGGCCGCGGTTTCCTGAAGTCGGCGATCTCAGGCAATTCCAAGGATGACGGCAAGAGCAAGCTGAAGAACGTCGATTTCGACATCGACGTGAAGCTCGGCGCGGTCGCCGGCTTCAACGGCGAGGCGATGCGCAGCGTCGACGCCAAGATGTCGAAACGCAGTGGCGCCATCAAGGCCTTCACGCTGAGCGGCAAGATCGGTCGCGACACGCCGGTGGCAGCCGACCTGCGCGGCGGCCGCGCGCAGGGCGCCCGCGAGGTGATTTATCTCCAGACCAGCGACGCCGGTGCGCTGCTGCGCTTCACGGACACCTACACCAAGGCCATCGGCGGGCAGATTGTGGTGGCGATGGAGCCGCCGGCGCCGGAATCTTCGACACCCAGGGAAGGCCTGATCAACCTCCGCGACTTCACGGTGAAGGGCGAGGCGCAGCTCGAGCGCGTCGCCGCGGGCGCGCCCAACGGGACCGGCAGCGGCGTTTCCTTCAGTGCTTTGCGTGCGGAATTCACCCGGCAGAACGGTGCGCTCACGATCCGCGATGGCGTGGTCAAGGGACCGATGATCGGCGCCACCATCGAGGGCTCGATCGACTATCCCGGCAACCAGGTGTGCATGAGCGGCACCTTCGTGCCGATGTATGGCGTCAACAACATCTTCGGCCAGATCCCGTTGTTCGGCATCTTCCTCGGCGGCGGCAACAACGAGGGCTTGATCGGCGTCACCTACGAGGTCGTCGGCACGCCCGCCGCGCCGGTGATGCGCGTCAATCCGATCTCGGCGATGGCGCCCGGCCTGTTCCGCAAGATCTTCGAATTCAACACCGGCAAGCAGAACTCGCCGTTTGACGAGTTGCCGTCGCAGCAGTCGGGCGATGGCTCGACCGGATCGACGCGGCAGCTGTCGAGCGGCTGCACCCTCGCGCGGCGATAGCGGCGGGGCTGTTTTCGTCGAGTGCGATCAAGTCGGGCCGCTGCCAGGAAGTAGGTACGCTCCCTCCCTCGCTTGCGGAGGAGGGTTGGGGAGAGGGTGTCTCCGCAATCGAGAACCCCCAAGAGGAGAGAGCCCTCACCCGGTGCTTCGCGCCAACCTCTCCCGCAAGCGGGAGAGGTTCAGGCCCCGCTGCGCGACCCTGCGGGCTTAACCCAGCGCGACATTCTCGGTAGGACCCGCGCTGCGTCAGCTTACGCCGCGCGGACGCCGGCGAGGAAGGTGCCGACTTCGCCGGAGAGCTGCTCGGCCTGCTTGGAGAGGTTCGAGGCGGCGGCAAGCACCATGCCGGCGGCGTTGCCGGTCTCGTTGGCCGCGGTGCTGACGACGCCGATATTGGTGGTGACTTCCTTGGTCGCCTCCGCCGTCTGCGAGACGCTGCGGGCGATCTCGGCGGTGGCGGCACCTTGCTCCTCGATCGCGGCGCCGATCGAGGTCGCGATCCGGCTGACTTCCTCGATGGTGGCGGTGATGCCGCCGATGGCGTCCACGGCTTCCTTGGTGGCGCCCTGGATCTGCGCGATCTTGTCGCCGATCTCGCGGGTCGCCTCCGCGGTCTGGCTCGCGAGCGACTTCACCTCGGAGGCGACCACGGCAAAGCCGCGGCCGGCTTCGCCGGCGCGCGCGGCCTCGATGGTGGCGTTGAGCGCGAGCAAATTGGTTTGCGCGGCGATGCTCGAGATCAGTTCGGCGACATGCTCGATCTGCTGGGCGCCGTCGGACAGCGCGCGCACGATGGTGTCGGTGCGGCGCGCGCTGTCGACCGCGCGTCCCGTGACCTCGGCGGACTGCGCCACCTGGCGGCTGATCTCGGTGATGGAGGAGGAGAGCTCCTCGGCGGCGGCCGCGACCGTCTGGACGCGCTGGCTGGCCTCGGTGGCGGCCGAGCCGACCACGGCGGCGCGCTGGTTGGTGCCTTCGGCGGTCGACGACATCGACTTTGCGGTGGTCTCCAGTTCGCCCGAGCCTGAGGCCATCAGGCCGACGAGCTGGCCGACCGAGGCGTCGAAGCGGTCGGCGAGCGCGATCAGGGCGTCGCGCTTCTCCTGCTCGCTGCGGGTCTTGATGGCGGCCTGCTCGGCCTCCAGCGTGCGCGCCGTCAAGGCGGTCTGCCGCAGCACTTCGAGCGTCTCGGCCATGCGGCCGATCTCGTCGCCGCGGCCGGTCTCCTCGACCGGCTGGTCGATGGCGCCTTCGGAGATCTCCTGCATGCGGTTCTTCTGGCGGTCGAGCGCGCCGAGCACGTCGCGGGCGATCAGCCAGGACAGCGTGGCCATCAGCAGCATCAGGCCGATGCCGATCGCGCCCAGCTCCAGCGTCAGCGCGCGCACGTCGGCGTCGATGTCGTCAACATAGAGGCCGTAGCTGAGCGTCACGTTCCAGGGCGCGAATTTGCGGGTGAAAACGGTCTTGCGGACGGGCTCGGTCTGGCCGGGGCGGGGATAGAGGTAGGAGGCCACGCCGCCCTGGGGATTCTGAGTGGCGGTGTTCATGATCGCGTCGGCGATCAGGACGCCATTGGAGTCGATGGCGCCGGTGATCTTGCCTTCGAGCTGCTGATTGGCACCGTTCACAAACAGCGAGATGTCGGCATTGTAGACGACCGGGTAGCCCTGGCCGCCGTTGAAGCTCATGCGGCGGCCGCGCTGGTGGAACTGGGCCTTGGCTTCGGCCTGCGTCAGCTTGCCGGCAGCGACCTCGTCCTGGAGCGCTTGCGCGAGGTTGTAGAGCAGTTCCACCGCGGTCCGCATCTGCTGGACGCGGTCCTCCATCATGCGGCTCTTGCTGAGGACGGACGATACTCCGATGATGGCGGTAATCGTGAGTGCCGCGAGACAGACCATGCTGGTGAGCTTGGTGCGGATCTTCAGATGACTCAGCAGCTTCATCGCGGCCTCTACGGAACGGTTGTTATTGCTCGCGTCGGTAGCATGAAGTTCTTACCAATCATGAATGGACGCATGCGGCGTGCTGCCGCGCGCGCAACATGCGCAGCCGCGTGCGCAAGCGTGCAGGCAAAAGGCGGTGCCCCGGTTGGGGCCGGTTCATGTGGTGGAGCAAAATGATTTTGGAGTGTCGTGGCTATCCAGCCTGGCCGGAGCGGCAATGAACCGATTCGTTCATCGCATCATCATGTCCGTGCTGCTCGTAGCAGCGCTGGCCGTGATCTGGAACCTGCTGGGGGCACGCTGAGACGGCACCGGCAAACCTGCCGGCGCCGTCTTGTTGCTTGCGGGTGAATTGCGGGCGCGTCAGCGCCGCGCGTAGGCGCCGTCCGCTGCTTCGCTGTCCTTGCCCATCAGCACATCGACGCTGACCGCGCCGCCGCCGGCTGCCGCGAGATAGAGGCAGGCGAAGCAGAACAGGATCGCGGCGGTGCCGCCATTGAGCAGCGGCAGGAACACTGGCGAGCCCGTCTTGAGCATGTGGCCCATGAAGTAGGCGAAGGCCATTTCGCCCGACAGGATGAATGCCGAGAGCCGCGTGAACAGGCCGAGCATCAGGGTCGCCCCGAGCACCAGCTCGAGCGTACCGGCCGCGTAGATCAGCGGCGGGATGTCGGCGAAGTAGGGAAGCACCGGAAACTTGAACAGCTTGGCGACGCCATACTGGAACAGCAAGAGGCCGGTGATGAAGCGAAACAGGCTCAACAGAGCCGGCTGAAAGCGAGCGAGATAGGGAAAGTTCATTGGTTTGTGCCCTCCATCCAATGCTGCGACTTGGACCGCATTCGGTTCCGCCCTGCAAGACGCCCACGCCCAATTCGAGCTGACATTTTCGTCATGTTGGGCATAACACCGCAGGCTGGGATTTTAGCCCCACGGCATCACATTTTTTGCGTGTGTCCGGCGTCGCGTCAGTCCGTAATTTCCCGGTGACGCGCGAGGATGCAGGTTACCTCTGAGACACCTAGCGCCGCAGGGCGGGAACCACCAGGAACGGGATCATCCCGAGCACCACGCTCGCAAGTGCGAAGGCGAGCAGCGCGTTGTAGCCGTGGGTCGCGTCGTGGATCAGGCCACCGCTCCAGGAGCCGAACGCCGAGCCGAGGCCGCTGCCGATCGAGATGGTGCCGTAGATGGTGCCCACGCGCTTGCCCTGAAAGATCCGCATCGCGGTCGCGCTGATCAGCGGGCCGCGCGAGCCCATCATGCTGCCGAAGCAGACGACGAAGCCGGTGAGCAGAAGGATGTTCGGCCAATATTGCAGCAGCCAGAGCAGGACGATACCGAGGATCGAGATCGCGTAGCTCAGCAGCACGGAGGGCCGGCGCCCGATCAGCCCGTCGAGCGCGGAGACCCCCAACATGCCGAACACCAGCACGACGCCCGAGAAGCCCCAGGCGGTGGCGGCCTGGAGCGGCGGAAAGCCGGCGTCGATCAGATAGGCCACGATCTGGGCTGCGATCGCATACATGCCGACCGCGGTGAAGAAGAAGGTCGAGAACAGCGCCCAAAAGGCGTGGTGGCGCAACGCGCCCAGAAGCGTCCAGCCGTTGTCGACAAAGCGAGGATCGGTCTTCTTCACGACATGCGGCGAGCCCGAGGCGAACAGCCGCCACGGCAGGAGCATCAGCGGAAGCAACAGGGCCAGTGCCGCGAATCCGAACAGCTGGTAGGTGTCGCGCCAGCCGATGCCATCGATCAGGAGCTGCGAGGCCGGCAGCAGCGCAAGCACGCCGCCACCCATCGCCGAATACACCACCGACATCGCGGTCGGCAGGCGCGGCCCGAACCAGCGACCGAGCAGGATCGAGTTCGGCACGATGCCGATGAAGGCGACGCCGATGCCGACGCATAGGCCGATCGAGAGCTGGAACTGCCACAGATGCTGTGCGTGCGCCGCAATCAGGAATGCCGCGCCGAGCAGCAGCAGCCCGAGCGCATAGACGATGCGCGGTCCGGAATGATCGAACAGCCGTCCGACGAAGGGGGCGGTGAGACCGCTCGCGAGCCAGGTGAGGGAATAGACCGAGACGATCTGGGCGCGGTCCCAGCCAAAACTTTCCGAGATCGGCTTCAGGAAAACCGTAAAACTGTCGCCGAGCCCACGGCCCAGCACGGCCAGCGTGAAGCAGAGAGCGAGCACCGTGAGAGCGATGCGCACGGCGCCTTGCGGTGTCGCCGCGGCGCCATCCTTGATCGCTTCCTTGCGCGTTTCCTTGGGCGTGTTCTGATCCATTGCCGATCAGGGAGCGCGCATCGGCGCGCCCTGACAAGCAGCGAAAAGCTCATACGCCTATGCAGGCTTGATGAGGATGTGCTTCTTCTTGCCGAACGACAGCTTGATCACGCCTTCCGGCGTCAGGTTGGCCGCCGAGAGCGCCATCTTCTCGTCGGTGACGGACTCGTCATTGACGCGCAGGCCGCCGCCCTTGATCTGGCGCCGCGCCTCGCCGTTGGAGGCGACGAGGCCCGCTCTGACGAAGGCGTTGAGCACGCCGAGGCCTGCATCCAGCTCGCCGCGCGGAATTTCCACCGTGGGCAGGCTCTCCGCCAGCGCACCTTCCTCGAAGGTCCGGCGCGCGGTCTCGGCGGCCTCGTTGGCGGCGTCGCGGCCGTGCAGCAGCGCGGTCGCCTCGGTGGCGAGCACCTTCTTGGCCTCGTTGATCTCCGAGCCCGCGAGCGCCTCGAGCTTCCTGATCTCGCTCATCGGCAGCGTCGTGAACAGCTTCAGGAATTTGCCGACGTCGGCGTCCTCGGTGTTGCGCCAGTACTGCCAGAAATCATACGGCGAGAACTGGTCGGCATTGAGCCACACCGCGCCTTGCGCGGTCTTGCCCATCTTGGCGCCCGACGCCGTGGTCAGCAGCGGTGTCGTCAGCGCAAACAGTTGATGTGTGCCCATGCGGCGGCCGAGATCGACGCCCATGATGATGTTGCCCCACTGGTCGGAGCCGCCCATCTGCAAGCTGCAGCCGGTGCGCCTGGCGAGCTCGACGAAGTCGTAGGCCTGGCAGACCATGTAGTTGAACTCGATGAAGCTCATCTCGTGCTCGCGCTCGAGGCGCAGACGCACGGAGTCCATGGTCAGCATGCGGTTGACCGAGAAATGCCGGCCGACGTCGCGCAGCATCTCGATCCAGTTGAGCTTGGTCAGCCATTCGGCATTGTCGAGCATGATGGCGTCGCTCTTGCCATCGCCATAGCGCAGCACCTTGGCGAACACGCCGCGGATCGAGGCCTTGTTCGCCTCGATCTCGGCGACGGTACGGATCGCGCGGGTCTCGTCCTTGCCGGAGGGGTCGCCGACCATGGTGGTGCCGCCGCCCATCAGCGTGATCGGCTTGTTGCCGGACTGCTGGAGCCAGTGCAGCATCATCATGGTCAGATAGTTGCCGATATGCAGCGAGCGGGCGGTACAATCATAGCCGACATAGGCGGTCGCCTCGCCCTTGGCGGCGAGTGCGTCGAGCCCCTCGAAATCGGAGCACTGGTGGATGAATCCACGTTCCTGCAGGGTATTGAGGAAATCCGATTTAAATGCAGTCATCTGTCGGCGTGCCTGACAATTCTTGGTTTACTGTTTTGGGAGCAATTTAAGGGTCTTCCGTGGGAACTCGATTGCCGCCCGCCACTTGGCGCTGAGGCATTATAAGATGTGTCCCTCTGGCACAAGATCGGCATGCCAGAGTGGGGTCTAAGAGGACGCTGATCCATGATGTTGACGGCACTCGGTTTGATGAGCGGCACCTCGCTGGACGGGGTGGACATTGCGCTGATCGAAACCGACGGAAAGCAGGTGAAGGCGTTCGGACCGTCCGGCTACCGGCCCTATAGCCCGGCCGAGCGCAATCTGCTGCGCCAGGCGCTCAGCGAGGCCGTGCACCTGCCGCAGCGCGATGCCCGGCCCGGGATTTTGGCCGAGGCCGAGCGCGCGGTGACGCTGGCGCATGCCGAGGCGGTGGCCGCCTTCGTCGCCCAGAACCGGATGAAGCCGGAAGACATCGACATCGTCGGCTTCCATGGCCAGACCGTGCTGCACCGCCCTGAGCGGCGGCTCACGGTCCAGATCGGCGATGCGCCGGCTCTGGCGAGAGCGATCCATATCCCCGTGATGCATGATTTCCGCGCCGCCGACGTCGAGGCCGGTGGCCAAGGCGCGCCCTTCGTGCCGGTCTATCACCGGGCGCTGGCCCAGTCGCTGGAGCGCGAAGGGCCGATCGTGGTGGTCAATATCGGCGGCGTCTCCAACATCACCTATATCGACGGTAACGACACGCTGATCGCCTGCGACACCGGGCCGGGCAACGCGCTGCTCGACGATTTCATGTACCGGACCATGAACCAGGCGTTCGACGCGGAAGGCAAGTTCGCCGCGCTCGGCAAGGCGGACGAGGCGTGGATCGCGCGGGCGCTGGAGCTGCCGTTCTTCGCACTGCCGCCGCCGAAATCGCTCGACCGCAACGATTTTGCCGCGCTCAGGCTTGGCGATGTGCCGCCGGCCGACGGCGCCGCGACGCTCACCGCCTTCACCGCCGCGGCGATCGCCCGGATCATCCCGCTATTGCCACGGCGGCCGCGGAGCTGGATCGTCTGCGGCGGCGGCGCACGCAACCTCACCATGCTGCGCATGCTGCGGGAGCGGGTGGGGTCGGCCACCGTCGAGGCCGCCGAGACGCTGGGCTGGGCCTCCGACGCCATCGAGGCGCAGGCCTTCGGCTTCCTCGCCGCGCGCGGCCTGAAAGGGCTGCCGCTGTCCTATCCGGCCACCACGGGCGTGCCGATGCCGATGACCGGCGGGGTGATGGCGCGGCCCTGAGGTCCAGGCCTTGAGATCAAGGTCGGTTGATGCAGGTGCATTGATCTTGACGGTTCGATGCAAGTGCATCTATATTCGATGCAACTGCATCCAACCGCCGGGATCATCGCCATGACCGCTTCACTGAAACTGATCAGCCATAAGCTCTGTCCCTACGTGCAGCGCGCGGTAATCGCGCTCAAGGAGAAGGGGGTGCCGTTCGAGCGGGTCGACATCGATCTCGCCAACAAGCCCGACTGGTTCCTGAAACTTTCGCCGCTCGGCAAGGTGCCGGTGCTGGTCGTGACGACGGAGAAGGGCGAGGTCGCGCTGTTCGAGAGCAACGTGATCTGCGAGTACATCGAGGAGACGCAAGCAGGCCTCAAGCTGCATCCGGCGGATGCGTTGAAGCGCGCCGAGCATCGCGCCTGGATGGAGTTCGGCTCGGCGGTCCTCGGCGATCTCTGGGGGCTGGAGACGACGACGGATCCGGCGACGTTCGAAAGCAAGCGTCAGGCGCTTGCGGCGAAATTCGCGCGTGTCGAAGCCGCGCTCGGCACAGGCCCGTTCTTCGCGGGCGAAGCATTCAGCCTGGTCGATGCCGTGTTCGCACCCGTCTTCCGCTATTTCGATCTGTTCGACGAACTGACCGAGCACGGCATCTTCAAGGATGTGCCGAAGGTCCGCGCCTGGCGCGCGGAGCTTGCGAGGCGTCCGAGTGTGCGCACCGCGGTCGGCGCCGACTATCCGCAATTGCTGCGCGCGTTCCTGGTGCGCCATGACGCGCATCTGCTCAAGCTCGCCGCCTGAGCCGCGCCGATGTCGCCATCCCTGGCCTGGCTGATGCTCGTGATCGCAGGCCTCCTCGACGTCGGCTGGGCGATCTCGATGAAATATGCGGAAGGCTATACGCGGCCCGGCTGGAGCATCGCCTCGCTGGTGCTGCTCGCCGCCTTCGTCTTCCTGCTCGGGCGGGCGCTGAAGGTGCTCGAGGTCGGCGTCGCCTATTCGGTGTGGACCGGCATCGGTGCGGCCGGCACTTTCGTCGTGGGCGTCGTGCTGTTCGGGGAGACGCTGAGTGCAATGAAGATCGCCGGGATCGTGCTGGTGCTGACAGGGATCGCCGCGCTGAAGCTGGCCTAGAGCTCCGCGGCCATCCGCGCCAGCGTCGCGATCGTGTTCATGTTGCGCGCGGTGCCGGTTTTCGCGGCGGGAATGACGAGCTTCGATGTCCCTATGCCGTCGCCATAATGCACGTAGATCTCACGGCGGCCGAGGCGCAGCTCCTCGTCCTTCTGGCCGCGAATCCCGGACAGCGCGTCAGCGGGCGGGGCCTTGTCGAGGAAGATCGCAACCGTGCGGTTGGGCGCCGCCTTCGGAAAGGGATTGTCGGCCGCGACTTGCGCCATTTCGGCTGCGCTGCGCACGAGCACGCCAAGCGGCGCACCGGCGTAGGCTTGGAGGCGCTTTTCGAGTGCGGACTTGATCGCAGCTTCCGATTTGCGGCTGGTGAAGACGACGTTGCCGCTGGCGATATAGGTGCGGACAGCGGCAAAGCCGAGCTCCTCGCACATCGCCTTGAGCTCGCTCATCGCCAGCTTGCCGGTGCCGCCGACATTCACGGCACGCAGCAAGGCGACGAACGAGCCCATTGGGGCCTCAGCGCACGTTGGCGAGACGCATGTCGAGATAGGCCGTGATGGTTTCCATCAGCGGCTCGAGCTTGGCGTCGAAAAAGTGGTTGGCGCCGGGGATGACCTGCTGGTCGATCACGATGCCCTTCTGCGTCTTCAGCTTCTCGACCAGCGTGTTGACGTCCTTGGGCGGCACCACCGCGTCCTTCTCGCCGTGCACGATCAGACCCGAGGACGGGCAGGGCGCGAGGAACGAGAAATCATAGAGGTTGGCCGGAGGCGCGATCGAGATGAATCCCTCGACCTCGGGACGGCGCATCAAAAGCTGCATGCCGATCCAGGCGCCGAAGGAGAAGCCGGCGACCCAGCAGGCGCGCGCTTCGGGATTGATGGTCTGCGCCCAGTCGAGGGCTGCGGCGGCATCCGACAATTCACCGGTGCCGTGATCGAACGAGCCCTGGCTGCGGCCGACGCCACGGAAGTTGAAGCGCAGCACGGAGAAGCCGCGATGCGCGAAGGCGTAGTAGCACTGGTACACGATCTGATGATTCATCGTGCCGTGGAACTGCGGATGCGGATGCAGGATCATCGCGATCGGCGCGTTCTTCTGCTTGGCCGGATGGTAGCGGCCTTCGAGACGGCCAGCAGGGCCGGTGAAAATGACTTCAGGCATGGATGATCTCTTGATTGATCCCTTGAAGGCGCTCCTCAGCAATCCACCGATTGTGCGGACTGCGTCGGCTGCTCTGCCGAGCAAACCGCGAATGGAAGGGTGGAGCGGCGCCCTCGGATGATGCGCGAGCGGCGCGCGGTGAACTGACGCGCGCGTTCTAGCATGAGGCGTGGGTCAAAAAGCAAGCATCTTCGACATCTCTCAATGGGCTCAAGAGTTTAGCTGGTCATAGCCGCGTCCTGGGCGACCGCGCTCGCCGCTGCCGGGGTCGAACAGAGTGAGGACGACGATTGGCGTTGCGCCCATGCGCCTTCGGCAACCAATTGGAATCACGATTGTTTATCGGTCGTTGGACGATCCCGGTGGCGATTCACGCGGGCTCGGAACGGCCTCCCAGCGTGGCGACCGACGGCCGGTAGCGGCGGCTGCCCCCCAGGGTCTGCCCGTTGTCAAATGTAAGCTCGAAATCGCCTGACGGCTTGAAGTCCACGCCAATCACCCGGCCGAGATTGGCAAGCCTGGTCCGGTGAACGCGCGCGATGGCGAAGCGGGCCAGCTCGCTTTCGGTTGCGGCAAGCGTGCCCCGGATCAGGTGCCGAGTGCCGTTAGCGAGGCTGTATTCGATGTAGTTGCCGGCAGAGGCGACCCACAGGATGTCGCGCGGTGCGACACGAATGCGGCTCGTGCCGTCCCGGAGCCAGATCAAATCGAGGGACGGTTGCTGCAGCGGAGCGACCGGTATGGACATAGCCGCGCGTGCGGCCTTCCGCAGCTCACGACGGCTTTCGATCAGCCAGAGCGTTCCGCCCAGCAGCAAAGCCGTCGCGGTATCCTTGCGGAACTCGTACAGGACCACCGCGAGCGAGAAATGGAAGTCGTAGGCGCCTCCAGCGAGCCAGAGCACGAGTTTCCGGAGCCATACCATGCCGATGATGTGGAGTGTCGAGAAGCCGAGCAGGGCAACCGCACCGATTCCAATCTGCGCCGCCAGGCCCGGTGTCCGGCGCATGCGCCGGACGGCCAGCACCAGGATCGGCACCAGCAGCAGGATGACGATGATGCTCGACAACTCCCAGAACAGCCGCCGGCCGACATCGTAGCTGTCGCCGCGCCAGGCGGCGTCCTGTGCACCGGATAGCGCATTGACGATTCCGATGGCGAGCGCAACGACCGCGATCGCACCGAACATCGTCGAGTCGCCGCGACTGATCCCGCGGCGCCAACCGCTCGTCCCGGCCGACGACGCCTCATCCCCTCCCGTTCGGTCCTGATCCCAAACCGTCTCGACCCGCTCCGTTTCGGGGGCATTTTGCGTGTCAGCCATGGCCCGAAGACCGCCTTTGTCGTCCCGTCAAGGAGCAGAATACCATGTCAACACCGCAGCAAGTTTCGACCTCGGAACGGCGCATCGATCTGGATTGGGTGCGGATTTTAGCCTTCGGGCTGCTGATCTTCTACCACGTCGGCATGCTCTACGTGTCCTGGGGATTTCACATCAAGAGCCAGCACCGGCTGATATGGCTTGAGCCGGTGATGCTGTTCCTCAATCCCTGGCGACTGTCGCTGCTGTTCCTGGTGTCCGGGGTCGCCACCCGCTTCATGCTGGGAAAGTACCGCCTGGCCGAATTCGCCCGCGCGCGGTCGGTGCGGCTGCTGATCCCGCTGATCTTCGGCATGCTCGTGATCGTGCCGCCGCAGTCCTACCTCCAGATCGTCGAAGCCCTCGGCTACCCCCAGGGTTTCGCCGACTTCTACGTCCAACACTACCTGGCGTTCGGTTCGCAGTTCTGTCCGAACCCCTGCATCGTGCTGCCGACCTGGAACCATCTCTGGTTCGTGGTCTATCTCTGGGTCTACACGATGGCGTTGGTTGGCGTGCTGGTCTTTTGGCCGGCGGCCGCAGCCTGGCTTGGCCAGCGGCTGGCCGCCTTGCTGGCCGGACCGTGGCTCCTGATACTGCCGTGCCTGCTGTTTGCGGTTTGGCGGCTGCTGTTGTTCCCGACCTTTCCGTCGACGCATGCGCTGTTCGGCGACTGGTACAATCACGCGGACCATGCCACCGCGTTCCTGATCGGCTTCCTGCTCGCAAACCAGGAGCGCATCTGGCGCGACATCGAGCGGCAGCGACGGGTGATGCTGGCGATCGCAGCCGCTTGCTTCACTGCCTTCATCCTCGTTCGTGCCGGCTTGTTTGCACCGTCGCCGATGCTGAGGTGGTTCGCCAGCTCGGCCTATGGCTGCTACCAATGGCTCGCCATGGCCGCGGTGCTCGGCTATGCGCGGCGCTATTTGACGGCCGATGGCCCCGTGCGCCGCTACCTGACCGACGCGATCTTTCCCTATTACATCGTGCATCAGACCGCGATCATCATGATCGCGCACGCGCTGCGGGGCAGCGGACTGTCAGCCGGAAACGAAGCCGCCATCGTGGTTGCCGGTACCGCGCTCACCTGTCTGGTCACCTACGAGGTCGTGCGGCGGATCGCCTGGCTGCGGCCGCTGTTCGGACTCCGGAAGGAGGCCCGATCCCCGGTCCGGATTGCGCAGCAGCAGCCGGCCTGATGTGCGCCAGGCCTCGATTGGCGCGCTGGCAAAAGGTGCTAAGAGGGCGACATGCCTGGCCGCGTCTATCTCGACTGGAATGCGACGACCCCGCTCCGCGCCGGTGCGCGGGCTGCGATGCTGGCTGCCTACGACCTGATCGGCAATCCATCCTCGGTCCATGCCGAGGGGCGCGAGGCGCGACGGCTGGTCGAGGACGCCCGTGTCGCGCTTGCGGCAGCGGTGGGGGCGCTGCCGCGGAACGTCGTCTTCACCTCCGCCGGAACCGAGGCCAATGCGCTGGCGCTGTCGCCCGGCCTCCGCGGCCAGTCGGGGCGGCCGGTGCAGCGGCTCCTGGTCTCGGCGATCGAGCACGCCTCGGTGCTGTCAGGCGGCCGGTTCCCGGCCGATGGCATCGCCCAGGTCAAGGTTACGCGCTCCGGCGTGGTCGATCTCAACCATCTGAGGACGCTGCTGAGCGACGGTCCACCGGCTCTGGTCTCGATCATGGCGGCCAACAACGAGACCGGCGCGATCCAGCCGGTCGCGGAGGCTGCCGGCATCGTTCACGAAGCCGGGGGTCTCCTGCACGTCGACGCGATCCAGGTGATTGGAAAAATTCCATTCAATATCAATGCCATAGGCGCAGACCTTGCGACCTTTTCTGCGCACAAGATCGGTGGCCCCAAGGGTATTGGCGCGCTGGTGGTGGCGGAGGGGATTACGGGGCTGGAACCGGTGCTGAGAGGGGGCGGGCAGGAGCTCAACCGGCGAGCGGGAACCGAGAATGTCGCCGGCATCGCCGGCTTCGGTGCGGCGGTGAAGGCGGCGCTTCAGGCTCTGCCTGAGGATATGGAACGCATGGTAAGCCTCAGAGATCGCTTGGAACAGGGCATCCGCGCCATGGCGGGCGCGACCGTTTTCTCGGATGATGTGGAGCGGTTGCCAAATACCGTTCTGTTCACAGCACCTGGTCTGAAGGCCGAGACCGCTGTGATCGGTTTTGACCTTGAAGGTATCGCAGTATCGTCAGGCTCGGCCTGTTCCTCGGGAAAGGTGCAGCCGTCTCACGTGCTGTCGGCGATGGGGTTCGACCCGGCCACCGCCCAGGGAGCGGTGCGCCTCAGTCTGGGCTGGTCCACGGGACCGGATGACATCAATACGACGTTAGAGGCTTGGCGAAAGCTCGGTAATACCCTACTTAAGGGTTAAGCGATGAAACACGGCTTGAACGGTTCTAAGCACGTGCGTCCCGCCAAGAAACATCGTAATAGTCGTCCGAGTTTGATGATCCACCGCGGTCCTTGAAACCGCGAGCGGAGGATGGAATGCCAGCCGTACAAGAGACGGTCGAGCGCGTGAAGCGCATCGACGTCGACCAGTATCGTTATGGGTTTGAGACCCTGATCGAGTCCGACAAGGCCCCCAAGGGGCTGTCGGAAGAAACCGTCAAGTTCATCTCCGAGAAGAAGAACGAGCCCGCCTGGATGCTCCAGTGGCGGCTCGAGGCCTATCGGCGCTGGCTGACGATGATTGAGCCGACCTGGGCCCGCGTCGACTATCCCAAGATCGACTTCCAGGACCTCTATTATTATTCGGCACCGAAGCCGAAGAAGACGGTCTCCTCGCTCGACGAGATCGATCCCGAGATTCTGAAGACCTACGAGAAGCTCGGCATTCCCCTGCGGGAAGTCGCGATGCTCGAAGGCGTCGAGCCCAAGGTGGGCGAGGAAGACCCGGCCCGGCGCAAGATCGCGGTCGACGCGGTGTTCGACTCGGTTTCGGTTGCGACCACCTTCAAGGCGGAGCTGAAGAAGGCCGGCGTGATCTTCATGCCGATCTCGGAGGCGATCCGCGAGCATCCCGAGCTGGTGCAGAAATATCTCGGCTCCGTGGTGCCGACCTCGGACAATTTCTACGCGACGCTGAACTCGGCGGTGTTCTCCGACGGCTCGTTCGTCTACGTGCCGCCTGGCGTGCGCTGCCCGATGGAGCTGTCGACCTATTTCCGCATCAACGAGCGCAACACCGGCCAGTTCGAGCGCACGCTGATCATCGCGGACAAGGGCTCCTACGTCAGCTATCTCGAAGGCTGCACCGCGCCGCAGCGCGACGAGAATCAGTTGCATGCCGCCGTGGTCGAGCTCGTGGCGCATGATGACGCCGAGATCAAATATTCGACGGTGCAGAACTGGTACCCGGGCAACTCGGAAGGCAAGGGCGGCATCTACAATTTCGTCACCAAGCGTGGCGACTGCCGCGGCGACCGCTCCAAGATCTCCTGGACCCAGGTCGAGACCGGCTCCGCCATCACCTGGAAGTATCCGAGCTGCATCCTGCGCGGCGATAACTCGAGCGGCGAATTCTATTCGATCGCGATCTCGAACGGCTACCAGCAGGTCGATAGCGGCACCAAGATGATCCATCTCGGCAAGAACACGTCGAGCCGCATCATCTCCAAGGGTATTGCCGCCGGCAAGTCGCAGAACACCTATCGTGGGCTCGTGACGGCGCATCGCAAGGCGACAGGCGCGCGCAACTTCACCGCCTGCGATTCCCTGTTGATCGGCGACAAATGCGGCGCGCACACCGTGCCCTACATCGAGGCCAAGAACTCGTCGGCGACGTTCGAGCACGAGGCAACCACCTCGAAGATCTCCGAGGATGTGCTGTTCTACTGCGTCCAGCGCGGCCTCAGCCAGGAGGAGGCCGTCGGTCTCGTCGTCAACGGCTTCGTCAAGGACGTGCTCCAGCAGCTCCCGATGGAGTTCGCGGTGGAAGCGCAGAAGCTGATCTCGATCTCGCTGGAAGGATCGGTCGGTTAGCTCCGGCTTCATCCCGGGGAGGCCGCGGCGGCGGCCGTCTCGAAGGATGACATCGGAATGATTGTTGGCCTCATCCTTCGAGACGCGCCTTTGGCGCTCCTCGGGACGAGTGGATAGATGGAACAAGATTATGGCTTTGCTTGAAGTGAAAGACCTGAAGGTTCGTGTCGAGGAGCGTGAGATTCTCCACGGGCTCACGCTGTCCGTGAACGAGGGCGAGATCCACGCGATCATGGGGCCGAACGGCTCCGGCAAGTCGACGCTGTCGCACGTCATCGCCGGCAAGCCCGGTTATGAAGTCACTGACGGCCAGATCCTGTTCAGGGGCGAGGACCTGCTGGAGATGGCTCCTGAGGAGCGCGCCGCGAAGGGCGTGTTTCTGGCGTTCCAGTATCCGGTCGAGATTCCCGGCGTCACCACCATGAATTTCCTCCGCACCGCACTAAATGCCCAGCGCAAGGCGCGCGGCGAGAGCGAACTGATGGTGCCGGACTTCCTCAAGAAGGTCCGCGAGGTCTCCAAGTCGCTCAACATCCCGCAGGACATGCTCAAGCGCGGCGTCAATGTCGGCTTCTCCGGCGGCGAGAAGAAGCGCAACGAAGTGCTGCAGATGGCCCTGTTCGAGCCGAGCCTGTGCATCCTCGACGAGATGGATTCGGGTCTCGACATCGACGCGCTGCGGATTGCGGCCGACGGCGTCAACGCGCTGCACTCGCCCAAGCGCGCGATGGTCGTGATCACCCATTATCAGCGGCTGCTCAACTACATCGTGCCTGATTTCGTGCACGTGATGTCGAAGGGCCGCGTCGTGAAGAGCGGCGGCAAGGAACTGGCGCTGGAGCTGGAAGCGTCCGGCTATGTCCAGTTCGAGGACGCGTAAGGATTGTTTGCGATGAACGTTGCTGTGGCAAAGACCGGGAGCGGCCGCGCGGTGAGCGATCTCTTCACCAGCGCAGAAGGCCGGCTGCCTGGTTCGCCGGCGGTGGTCGCGGTGCGCCGCGAGGCCTTCGAGACCTATGAGCGTCTCGGCCTGCCGCACCGCCGGATCGAGGAATGGAAATACACCGATCTGCGCGCCCTGGTCGGCGAGGTGCTGCCGCTGGCCGCCGCGCCCGATGCGGCCGCGCTGAAGCGCGCTGCCGAGGCGGTGAAGGCGCACGCGATCGCGGGCGCCCGCAAGCTGGTGCTGGTCGATGGCGTGTTTTCGGCCGATCTCTCCGACGTCAAGGCTCTCGGCTCCGAGGTGGGCTTCAAGACGTTGCGGGAGACGCTGGCGACCGATGCCGGTCTCCTGACGACGGCGGCCACCGATGCCGTGATCGCGCTGAATGCGGCGATGGCGACGGATGGCGTCGTGCTGTCGATCGCCGACGGCGCGCAACTGTCCGTGCCCGTGCAGATCATCCATGTTGCGACCGCTGCTTCCGCATCGGCGTTCACCCGCTCGCAGGTCGCGGTCGGGAAGGGTGTCCGTGCCACCATCATCGAGAGCTTTGTCGCGGCCGGCGCCACGGCCTATCAAGTCCATGACGCCGTGCTGATCTCGATCGGCGACAACGCCGATGTCGCGCTTGTCCGCCTGATGGACGATGCGCCTGACGCGGTGAACATCACCTCGCAATTCGTCACCGTCGGCGCCAACACCAAGGTCAACTTCTTCAACATGACCAGCGGCGCCGCGGTCAGCCGCCTCCAGGGCTTCATCACCTTGGCCGGCGAGGGCAGCGATCTCGCGATCAACGGCGTCAACCTCCTGAAGAAGACCGAGCACGGCGACACCACGCTGGTGGTCGACCATGCCGTGCCGAACTGCGTCAGCCGCGAGATCTTCCGCGCCGTGATCGACGACCGCGCCCATTCGGTGTTCCAGGGCCGCATCATCGTCCGTCCCGACGCGCAGAAGACCGACGGCAAGATGATGACGCGGGCGCTGCTGCTCTCCGACGAGGCCGAGGCTGACAACAAGCCGGAGCTGGAAATCTTCGCCGATGACGTCTCCTGCGGCCACGGCGCCACCGCCGGCGCGCTCGACGACAGCCTCTTGTTCTATCTGAAGGCGCGCGGCCTGCCGGAGAAGCAGGCCCAGGCGCTGCTGATCCAGGCCTTCGTCGGCGAGGCGATCGAGCAGATCGCCGATGATGATCTGCGCGAGCATGTGATCGGCATCGCCGAGCGCTGGCTGGAGCAGCGGTCATGAGCACGCATCCGGCAGTCAAGAACGGCGCCTACGACGTGGCGCGCGTACGCGAGGATTTCCCGGCGCTAGCCATGCAGGTCTACGGCAAGCCGCTGGTCTATCTCGACAACGCGGCCTCGGCGCAGAAGCCGCGGTCCGTGCTCGACCGCATGACGCAGGCCTATACGTCCGAATACGCCAACGTCCATCGCGGCCTGCATTACCTCGCCAACGCCGCGACCGAAGCCTATGAGGGCGGCCGCACCAAGGTCGCGCAGTTCATCAACGCGTCCCGCACTGAGGAAGTGATCTTCACCCGCAACGCGACGGAGGCCATCAACCTGGTCGCCTCGTCCTGGGGCGAGCCGAACATCAAGGCGGGCGACGAGATCGTCATCTCGATCATGGAGCACCACTCCAACATCGTGCCCTGGCACTTCCTGCGCGAGCGCCACGGCGCCGTGATCAAATGGGCACCGGTCGACGACGAGGGCAATTTCCTCATCGACGAGTTCGAGAAGCTGCTGACGGCGAAGACCAAGCTGGTCGCGATCACGCAGATGTCGAACGCGCTCGGCACCATCGTGCCGATCAAGGACGTCGTGAAGATCGCCCATGCCCGCGGCATTCCCGTGCTGGTCGACGGCAGCCAGGGCGCGGTGCATCTGCCCGTCGACGTCCAGGACCTCGGCTGCGACTTCTACGTCTTCACCGGCCACAAGGTCTACGGTCCCACCGGCATCGGCATCCTCTGGGCCAAGTACGACCACCTTGTCGCGATGCGTCCCTATAACGGCGGCGGCGAGATGATCCGCGAGGTCTCGCGCGAGATCGTCACCTATGGCGACCCCCCGCACAAGTTCGAGGCCGGCACGCCCGCGATCGTCGAGGCGGTCGGCCTTGGCGCCGCCATCGACTACGTCAATTCGATCGGCAAGGAGCGCATCGCCGCCCACGAGCACGATCTCACCACCTACGCCCAGGAGAAGCTGCGCGAGATCAACTCGCTGCGGCTGATCGGCACGGCGCGCGGCAAGGGCCCGGTAATCTCCTTCGAGCTCAAGGGCGCGCACGCCCATGACGTCGCCACCGTGATCGACCGTCAGGGCATCGCGGTGCGCGCCGGCACCCATTGCGTGATGCCGCTTTTAGAGCGGTTCAACGTGACGGCGACATGCCGGGCCTCGTTCGGCATGTATAATACGCGGGAAGAAGTCGATCATCTGGCACAGGCGCTGTTGAAGGCGCGGGATTTGTTCGCATGAGTGACACGGCCGAAGTCAAAGCCAATCCGATGGAAACCCAGTCGGCGCTGCCGCCGGAGGAGACCGAGCGTCTCACCACGGAGATCATCGCCGGGCTGAAGACCGTGTTCGACCCGGAAATTCCGGCCGACATCTACGAGCTCGGCCTGATCTACAAGGTCGAGATCAAGGACGACCGCTCGGTGGACGTCCAGATGACCCTGACGACGCCGAACTGCCCGGCCGCCGGAGAGCTGCCGACCATGGTCGAGAACGCCGTTGCCAGCGTCCCCGGCGTCGGCGTGGTCGACGTCAAGGTGGTCTGGGAGCCGCCGTGGTCGCCCGAACGCATGAGCGACGAGGCCCGCCTCGTGCTCAACATGTGGTGACGCGTAACGCTTGCTTTGAATCCTCGGCATTGAATTCGCGCCGCAACGGACCACATCATTGACATGACCCAGATTTCGTCAGGCTCCACACCAGCTTCCACCCCCAAGCCGAAGCGGCCGCGTCCGCAGGTCATGCGGCTGACGGACGCTGCAGCGCAGCGCATCGGCGAGCTGACGAGCCGCGCCGATTCCGAGATCGTGGGCCTGCGCGTCGGGGTGAAGAACGGCGGCTGCGCCGGTCAGTCCTACACCGTCGAATACGCCCATGATATCCGCCCGACCGACGAGGTCGTCGAGGACAAGGGCGTCAAGATCCTGGTCGATCCCAAGGCCGTGCTGTTCCTGCTCGGCACCGAGATGGACTACAAGGCCGACAAGATGCAGGCCCAATTCGTCTTCAACAACCCCAACCAGGTCTCCGCCTGCGGCTGCGGCGAGTCGGTCGAGCTGCGCCCGGCGAAGATCGACGGGTAAGTCCGGCTATCTCAAAGCCCACCGCTGTCGTCCCGGCGCAGGCCGGGAGCCATACCGCGTGATCTCTCCATTGTGGGAAGTGCCAGTACCGAATGGCGTGACGTCGAGTCTTCGCTAAACTCCTCCCTGTGGTTATGGGTCCCGGCCTGCGCCGGGACGACGATGGGGAGGTATCCGGGCCATGGACCGCGAATTCCTGATCGACCTGTTCGCCGATTTCGGCCCCGTCACCATCCGAAAAATGTTCTCCGGCTACGGCATCTCCGCCGACGGCATCAATTTTGCGCTGTCTCTACGCGCCGGCCTGTTCTTCCGTGCCGACGAGGTGACCATCCCGGACTTTGAAGCGGAAGGCTCAAAACCGTTCCAGTATTCGACCCGGGCCAAGACGGTGACGGTCAACTCCTACTGGGAGTTGCCGGCGCGCCTGTTCGACGATTCCGAGGATCTCGTACAATGGGCGAGGGCGGCGCTCGCAGCCGCCCAGCGCGCCAAGGTGAAGAAGCGGCCGAAAGCGAAGAAGGCGGCGAAGAAGCGCGTGGCCAAGAAGCCTGCCGTCAAGAAGCGTGCAGCCAAGAATGCGGTTCGTAGGGTGGGCAAAGCGAAGCGTGCCCACCGCTCACGATAGAAATGCTGGAAAGATGGTGGGCACGGCGCTTCGCACCTTTGCCCACCCTACGGCTCTGTTGCTTGTGAAGGTGCGTCACGCCACCCGGCTGTGCGTCTCGATCGCGTATTCCGGATCGGCCTCGCAGATCACGCGGTTGCGGCCGTTGCGCTTGGCGGCGTAGAGGCAGGCGTCCGCACGCTCGATCAGGGAGTCGTTGTCGTCGCCCGGCTTGAGCATGGAGACGCCGACGGAGATGGTGACGCGGCCGAGGATCTCGCCGGTCGACTTCTTCTTCAATTCCTTCGCCATCACGGCGCGGCGGATGTGGTCGGCGACGGTGAGCGCCTGGCGCAGCGCGGTATTGGGCAGCACCACCGCGAACTCCTCGCCGCCGTAGCGCGCGGTGATGTCCTGGCCCTTGATGGATTGTTTCAGCGACAGGCCGACCAGCCGCAGCACCTGGTCGCCGGTGAGATGGCCATAGGAATCGTTGAACGACTTGAAGTGATCGATGTCGAGCAGCAGGAGCGACAGCGGCTCGCCGCTGGTGAGCGCGCTCTGCACGGCCATGCCGATCATGCGGTCGAAATATTTGCGATTGCCCAGGCCGGTGAGCGGATCGGTCAGGCTCTCGGCCCGGATCGCCTCGAGGCTCTGCTGGAGATTGCTGATTTCGC
This sequence comes from Bradyrhizobium sp. P5_C12, assembly GCF_054049735.1. Classification (NCBI taxonomy): domain Bacteria; kingdom Pseudomonadati; phylum Pseudomonadota; class Alphaproteobacteria; order Hyphomicrobiales; family Nitrobacteraceae; genus Bradyrhizobium; species Bradyrhizobium sp. P5_C12. Next base: position 38,726 of record NZ_JBFULU010000022.1, on the reverse strand, counting down.
TCTTCGACAGCGTCAGCCGGTCTTCCAGCGTCTTGTTGGTCTCGCGCATCTCGCTGGTCGAACGTATCAGGCTCTCGACGATCGCCTTGATCTGCTCGCGGCTCTTGGCCGTCGACAATTGTTCGGTCGCGCCCGACAGGCTGGCGTCGTAGGAGCCGGTCATGCCGAGCGCATCGCCCAGCACCTTCATCACGTCGTCGATCTCGCCGATGACGCGCGCGCCGACCTTGTCGATGCGGTCGGTGGTCTTGATGTGGGAGAGATAGGTCTCGTAGATCTGCTCGAGATCGGCTTCGGTCAGCTTGCCGTTGCGGGCCAGCGTCTCGTTGATGATCTTGTTGAGCGGCGCGTTGTAGCCGGTGGCGTAGACGTACCAGATTTCATAATTGCGGGGGATTGCGGTTTGCCGGAGCGAGCGGATTTGACCGAGCGCCACCTCGGCGAACGCCATCGTGCGTTCGTGTTCGTCGAGCACCTTGACCACAGAACATACCCCACGGCGATCGGTGCGCCGCCGACCGCAGCAATGCTTAAATTATGTTCGTAGGCTAACGGACGATCGTGAACGGCCGGTAAACGGCCGTTCGCGACAGCATGATCCGGAAGTGTGTGCAGGCGCGACAAACGCGGAACGCGTTTGCGCGGAGATCGTGCTCAAGCAAAACCTGAAGCGCGTCGCGCTTCAGGCGCCCGCGGGCGAGCGTACCGGCCGCAGCAGGAACGCCGGAAGATGCGAATGATCGCCAGGCTCGGTGTCGGCTTCGCGCTGGCGGCGCGGCTCGGGACGGCCGATCGAGGGCACATGGGATGGATTGGCCTGCTGGCGCGATCCGCCGCGCGGCTCGGAGGATTGCCGGGCTTCGCGAGCAGGCCTTGCCTCGCGGGCGGGCCGCTCTTCGCGAGCAGGTCTTGCTTCGCGAGCAGGCCGTTCTTCGCGAGGAGGTCTTGCCTCGCGCGCGGGGCGCGCTTCGGCTGCAGGCCTTGCGTCGGCCGACGGCCTTGCTTCGGAGGGGTGTGGCGCATCGCCACGCGGCTCGTGGCCGCGACGCGGTTTGCCGCGTCCGCCGCGGGAGCGCTCGCGGTCGCGCCCGCGCGACTCGCGCGGACGTTCGCTCGGATCAGTGGAGTCGCTGCGGATTTCGAAATCGCCCTCCGCGCGCGGAATGCTCTGGCCGATCAGCTTTTCGATCGCCACCATCGACTTCTGGTCGAGCGGCGTGACGATCGAGATCGCCGTGCCGCTGCGGCCCGCGCGGCCGGTGCGGCCGACGCGATGGACGTAGTCGTCGGGATGGTGGGGGACGTCGAAATTGAAGACGTGGCTGACCTCGGGAATGTCGAGGCCGCGGGCGGCGACGTCGGAGGCGACCAGCAGCGGCAGCTCACCCTTGCGGAACTGCTCGAGCGCGGCCATGCGGGCCGGCTGGTCCATGTCGCCGTGCAGCGCGCCGACGCTGAAGCCGTGCTTCTGGAGCGATTTGTGAACGATCGCGACTTCACGCTTGCGATTGCAGAAGATGATCGCGTTCTTGAGATCCTTGGCCTCGCGCAGCAGGCGGCGAAGCAATTCGCGCTTTTCATGCGCCTCGCGTCCGGCCGGGACCTGCGACTGCGTGACGGTCACGGCCGTGGTGGCGGGCTTGGAGACCTCGATCTTCTGCGGGTTGTGCAGGAAGGCCTCGGTGATGCGCCGGATTTCCGGCGGCATGGTTGCAGTGAAGAACAGGGTCTGCCGCGTGAACGGCACGAGCTTGCAGACGCGCTCGATGTCGGGAATGAAGCCCATGTCCAGCATGCGGTCGGCTTCGTCGATGACGAGCAGCTCGACGCCGGTGAGCAGGAGGCCGCCGCGTTCGGTGTGGTCGAGCAGGCGGCCGGGGGTGGCGATCAGCACGTCGACGCCGCGCGTCAGCTTGGCGTCCTGGTCGCCGAACGAGACGCCGCCGATCAGCAGCGCGACGTTGAGTTTCTGGCCGGCGCCGTAGCGGTCGAAGTTCTCCTTGACCTGCGCCGCGAGCTCGCGGGTCGGTTCCAGGATCAGCGTGCGCGGCATGCGTGCCCGGGCGCGACCCTTTTCGAGGATGGTGAGCATCGGCAGCACGAAGGCCGCGGTCTTGCCGGTGCCGGTCTGGGCGATGCCGAGCACATCCTTGCGTGCAAGGACGTGGGGAATCGCCTGTTCCTGAWTGGGGGTGGGGGTGGTGTAACCGGTGGCCGCCACTGCGGCGAGGACTTTTTCGGATAGTCCGAGATTGGAAAAGGACATTGAGCCTCTGGTCGAAACCGCCGTTCGGAATCGAGGGTAATAAGGCTGTCGCGTTCCACCCCGAAACGGCGCGCTCTCAAAGAAGCTGGGGGTGCTGACTCACGCGAACAAAGCGCCAGGCTCAGGAATCGCTCTTCGATCTGAGCCGCGTCGAACCGGAACATAGGCGGGAATCGGCCAAAGTCAATGGAGCAGCCGCGGGAAGACCCTAAAAACCCTCAGGTTTTTGCCCAAATAGCGGGCGCGGCTCGGCTTTTCCGCCCCGGCGGGAGCGGCCCGACGGCGGCCACCGCGGCGCCGTTAACCCGCTTTCGCGGCCTGGGCCCGGAAATCACCGGGGGCCATGCCATAGGCGGCGTTGAACACCCGATAATAGGTGGCCAGGCTCTCGAAGCCGCAATTGGACGCGATATCCGCGATCAGCCGCTCCGGCGCCTCGCGCAGCAGGCGGCGGCTCTGCTTCAGGCGTTCGTCCGTCACGGTCAGCGAGAAGCTCTTCTCGGCGGTTTCGAACAGCATGTGCAGGTGGCGCACGGAGATTCCGAGCAGGTCCGCCACCATCGCCGGCACCAGATCAGGGTTTTGCAGGTGACGCGCGATCAGGCGCCGCGCCAGCGACAGGCGCGCGGTCCGGAGCGTGGCCTGTCCGAGCCGGCTGCCGGGTCGCATGATGCCGCGCTCGATCAGCGCCAGATGCGCCAATGCCTGCACGAGGGAGCCGGGATCGGCCGCACCGTCATCGGCGGCGGCCTCGCCGAGGTCGGCAAAGCAGGCGCCGAGCAGAGGCGCCAATGCGTGGTCGTTGAATGTCTTGGGCGTGAGCTCGCGCATGCGCTTGTCCCGCGTGGACAGGCCGCTCACCGGGATCTTCAGGATCCGCAGGTGGAATCCTGCCGCGCCCAGCGGCACAGTGCGATAGGGCAGGTCGGTATGGCTGGTGGCGAAGCTGCCATTGGCAATCGCGAAGTCGCTTCCGCGCATGCCGCCGAACCAGCCGCCGCCGCCGAGCTGCTGATAGACGCAGATGCTGTCACCCGGCGCATAGGCGATATCGGAGGCGCTGCGTTCGACCCTGTAGTGCGAGGCCTTCAGCTCGACGAGGCCGGCGCCGCCGAGCTGGCGCAGCGAGAATTCGCCGAAAAAGTCCGCGCGGCGTTCGCGCTCGAGCTCCGCGGTGACGCCGAACAGGCCCTTGGCCCGGACCTCGCGCCAATAGTCGAAGCGGTCTTGCGGATCGACCTCGTCGGTGCACCAGTGAAACACGGCAGCCCCTCGTCCACGAACGGAATTGCGGCTAAGAAAAAGCAGATTCCAACTGTTCTTGCCATAGGCCAGACCATGGAACCGGCGGGCCAGGCCGGTTGAACCGCCGCTATGGCTGGACCGACTATGACAACAACGGCCGAAGGTTTGCCAATGGACGGTTCGAAGGGCGCCGGCGGAAGCCGTTCTGCAACGGGAATGTTTCGATGACGCGTCGGCTTTTCAGAATTCTGGCGGCCCTCGGCCTTGCGGCGGGCCTGAGCGGCTTCGCGCTGCCCGCGCACGCCGAAAAGCGCGTGGCGCTCGTCATCGGCAACAACGACTACAAGAACGTCCCTAAGCTCCTCAAGGCGGTCAACGATGCCCGCACGATGGGCGATACGCTGAAGCAGCTCGGCTTCTCGGTGATGGTCGCCGAGAACCAGAGCCGGCAGCAATTCTCCGAGACGCTGCTCGCGTTCGACAGGGCGATCGAGCCCGGCGACACCGCATTCTTCTTCTACGCCGGCCACGGCTTCGAGATCGCCGGCCAGAACTACTTGCTGCCGACCGACGTGCCGGCCGCGACCGAAGGCCAGGAGGAGCTGGTGCGCGACGCTTCGGTCCTGGCGGACCGCATCGTCGAGCGGCTCCAGAACAAGAAGGCGCGCACCTCGATCCTGGTGTTCGATGCCTGCCGCAACAACCCGTTCGAGCGCAAGGGCACCCGCGCGGTCGCCGGCGGCGGCGGGCTCGCGCCGATGGTGCAGCTGCCCGAAGGCGTGTTCTCGGTGTTCTCCGCAGGTCCGCGCCAGACCGCACTCGATCGTCTCTCCAACGACGACGCCAATCCCAATTCGGTGTTCACGCGCACCTTCGCCAAGGAGCTGCTCCAGCCCGGCGAGAACCTGGTGCAGGTGGCGCAGCGCACCCGCCGTCTCGTCAGCGAGATGGCCGACACCGTCAAGCACAGGCAGGTGCCGGTCTATTTCGATCAGATGGTCGACGACGTCTTCCTCAGCGGCGTCGCGAAGGATGCGGCCGGCGCTGCCCGCCCGGCCGATCCGCCGCCGCAGAAGGTCGCGGCGCTGCCGCCGGTCTCGGTGCCGCGCGTGCCGAAGGAAGAGACCACCAATGCACCGATCGCGAGCTTCTCGCGCCACAATGGCGGCTGGAGCGTGGTGTTCTCGTTCGCCGATCCGACACTCGGAATCTCCTGGCGCATGGCCGGCAACGGCGACTTCCGCGAGACCGGCTTCATCGACACGCTCGATCCGCGCACCCGCAAGCGGATGCCGAACCCGTCGATCGAGCTGCCGCCGGACGCGCAGGCCGGCACCATCGAGGTTCGCTATGTCGATCAATCCGGCGACATGCAGGGGCCGTTCCCGATCAGGTTCGATCCCGAGGCCGCGCTGATCCGCGACCAGCGCAAGATCCTCGACATGACCGCGACGAGCTGGCTGTCGTTCCGCGAGTTCAACGGGCTGCTGGTCTACTACACGCACCTCGTCTCTTACCGTTGCGCCATCCGCGAGGTGCGCATCGGCATCGACACCGCCGTTCCCAACCAGGTGCTGAAGATGCCAAATTGCGACATGCGTGATCCCAGTGCGATCACCGCGGGCATGCCGCTCTACATGAAGCTCGCGCCGGCCACGCAGTTCGTCTCGGTGGAGCTGACCTATCGCGACGGCAGCGTGTCGGAGATCAAGAGTTTCCGCGCCGCCAACCGCAGCAACAATTGACGGCGAGGGCGGAGTCGCCCGCCGCGCTCCCGCTACTCGCGGCGCTTCCTGATGAAGCGCTTGATGGAGTCGATCGCCTCGATCAAGGGCGGCGTCAGCGAAAACAGCGTTCCCATGGCGATCGAGATGATGACATGGCGAAGCAGAAACTTTTCCTGCTCCTCGAACGGATAGGCGTTCTCATCGATCCGCACCGGCGCAAGCGTACCCGTCTCCCGCGGGGCCGACTTCCGGGGTTTGCGCGGCGGGATCATGATCACGACGAAAAGCACGTTGATCAGGATCCAGACGCCGAGCAGTATGAGGATCGTCCGCACTGCAATTTCCTGAAAGAAATCGAAATTCGCTGCAACGCTAACGGGCATTCACAGCTGCGGCAAATTAAACCTGCTTGCTGCACCGCACAGAAAACTTAAGTCGTAAACGGGGATTCTGCCGTGGAACCAGATTCATCGCACCCACCGCAGGGGTCCTCCGTGAAAGTCCGGTGTTGCATCGTCGGCGGCGGGCCCGCCGGTATGATGATCGGCTATCTTCTGGGGCGCGCCGGCATCGACGTCGTGGTGCTGGAGAAGCATGCGGATTTCTTCCGCGACTTTCGTGGTGATACCGTGCATCCCTCGACCCTCCAGGTCATGGATGAGCTCGGCCTGATCGACGGCTTCCTGAAGCTGCCGCATCAGCGCCTGCAGACGATGGACGGCTTGTTCGGCGGCACGCCGGTGCGGATCGCCGATCTCAGGCGCCTGCGCACCAAGTACCCCTTCATCGCGTTCATGCCGCAATGGGACTTCCTGAATTTCCTGCGCGAGGCCGGCCAGCGCTTCTCTTCACTCAAGGTGATGATGAATACGGAAGCCGTCGACCTGATCCGCCGCGGCGAGACGATCGCCGGTGTGCGTGCGAAGACGCCGGACGGCACCGTCGACATCGAAGCCGATCTCACCATCGCCTGCGACGGCCGACATTCGACGGTGCGCGAGCGCGCGGGGCTGGAGGTCGAGGAGATCGGCGCGCCGATGGACGTGCTGTGGTTCCGCGTCGGCCGCAACGCGGATGAGACGGAAAACGTGTTCGCGCGGGTCGAGCCCGGCAAGATGATGGTGACCTTCGATCGCGGCGACTACTGGCAGTGCGCCTATGTCATCGCCAAGGGACAATACGATGCGGTGAAGGCGAGGGGATTGCAGGCGCTGCTCGACGACGTCGTGCGCATGGCGCCGATCCTCAGGAGTGGCGTTGCCGACGTGAAGAGCTTTGACGACCTCAAGCTTCTCACCGTCGCGATCAACCGCCTGAAGCGCTGGACGCGACCGGGCCTGCTGTGCATCGGCGACGCCGCGCATGCGATGTCGCCGGTCGGCGGCGTCGGCGTCAATCTCGCCGTGCAGGATGCCGTCGCGGCCGCGAACCTGCTGGCGGACAAGATGCAACACGGTTGTCCATCCGAGGATGAACTCGATGCCGTGCGCCGACGCCGCGAGTTCCCGGTGAAGATGACGCAGGCGATGCAGGTGATCGTGCAGAACAACATCATCAGCGGCGCGTTGCAGCCGGACGACCGGCCGCTGAAGGTGCCGTTGATCGTGCGCCTCATCACCGCGCTGCCGTGGCTCCAGGGCATTCCGGCGCGCCTGCTTGCACTCGGGGTGCGGCCCGAGCACGTGCATTCGAAGGCCGCGCTGCCATCGTAGCGCGTCAGAATTCAGTAGGGATAACGCCGCGTTAAACTGCGCGCCGCGCGTGGCGTGGCTGCAACAGCATAAGCGGAATCAAGGACCCTTACGCGGGAAACCGGCGTCTTAACTTTCTTGATTCAAATTTGAGTAAGAACTGCGTGTGAGCGTGCACCCATCAAAGGACACGGGGTGTACCATGCGTAACAAATTGATTGCTGCCTTCGCCTGCACGACCGCTCTGGTCTCGACCGGCGCGGCGTCCGCCGCCGATCTCGGCGCGCGCTACACGAAGGCGCCCGCCTATGCGGAGCCCCTGTTCAACTGGACCGGTTTCTATGTCGGCGGCCACATCGGTGGCGCGTGGACCAACGAGCAGTTCATCAACAACGGGACCGGCGCGCCGTTCGGCGATCTCTCGCCGGGTGAAGGTTTCCGTCAGCGCAAGTCGGGCATCATGGGCGGCGCCCAGATCGGCTACAACTGGCAGGCCAACAACTACGTGTTCGGCATGGAGGGCACGATCTCCGGCCTCGACAACAAGGGCTCGTTCACGAACACCGTGTTCGGCGTCGGCCTCGACGATCAGTTCAGCTGGCGCGCCAACGTGCTTGCTACGGTCGTCGGCCGCGCCGGCTTCGCCGTGCAGAACAACCTGTTCTATATCAAGGGCGGCTATGCCGGCGTGAACAATCGTCTGTCGGTGGTCGACAACGTTGCGAACCCGTCGACGGGCTCGGGCGGTCAGACCCACTGGGCCAACGGCTGGACCGTCGGCGCCGGCTGGGAATACGGCATCACCCGCAACTGGATCGTCGGCCTCGAATACAACTACGCCGCCTTCGGCAGCCAGACCTATCAGCTCGGCGGCACTTCGGGCAATTACACGTTCGATGCCAAGCCGCGCGACATCCAGTGGGCCGTGGTGCGCGCCAGCTACAAGTTCGACGCGCCGGTCATCGCGCGCTACTGAGCAACCAACGACCAAGCACTACAAAAAAGATCACTGCCAAATTCAAAAGCCCCGGCACTCGTCCGGGGCTTCTTTTTTGGTGCGGGCAGCCTCAGGCCATTACCGAGAAACCGCCGTCGATGGGGATCGCGGTGCCGGTGACGAAGCCGGACGCGGGCGAGGAGAGAAACACCGCGATGCCGGCGAAATCGTCGATGTCGCCCCAACGCCCTGCGGGCGTGCGCGCCAGCACCCGCTCGTGCAATCCCGATACCTGCTGCCGCGCGCCGCGGGTGAGATCGGTATCGATCCAGCCGGGCAGGATGGCGTTGACCTGGATGTTGTCGGGCGCCCAGGCATTGGCGCAGGCGCGCGTGTACTGCACGATGCCGCCCTTGCTCGCCGCATAGGCCGTCGCGAAGCTCGCCCCGAAGATCGACATCATCGAGCCGATATTGATCACCTTGCCGTTGCCGGACACCTTGAGCGCGGGATAGGCCGCCTTCGAGCACAGGAAGGCGCTGGTGAGGTTGGTCGCGATGACCTTGTTCCACTCGTCGAGCTCGAGCTCGTGCGGCGGCTTGCGGATGCTCATGCCGGCGTTGTTGACGAGGATGTCGATGCGGCCGAGCTCCCTGACGACGCGCTCCACCATCGCGGTGACCGCCGCCTTGTCGGTCACGTCAGTGGTGACGGCGATCGCCTTGACGCCGCGCTGCTTGAGATCTGCGACGGCAGCGGCGGACTTGGCTTCGTTACGTCCGACCACGGCGATGTCGGCGCCGGCGTCGGCAAGGCCGCGGGCCATGCCGAGCCCGATGCCGCCATTGCCTCCCGTTACGACCGCGACCTTGCCGCGGAGATCGAACCGGCTGGATGTCATGCTTTTATTCCCTGGTTTCTTCTATTGGTTGCTCTGCCAGATCAGCACCAGCCCGAAACCGGCCATGGCTGCGCCATAGCCGGCCCATTGCAGCTGGTTGACCATGAAGCTCGATCGCGGCCAGGCGATGGTGCCCGTGCCCTGTCCGATCCAGAGCAGCCCGACGGCGAGGGCAAACAGGCCTGCGATCAGCAGAAATCTGCGCATGCATTCCTCCCCATTGGACTGCTTCTGTCGCGGCTCGCGGCGTAAACGTTTGACGCGACCACGAAAACTTGGGCGGCACAGTAGCCGTAGCTCTGCTGCAGATACAATGGTCCGCGGGCGCAACGCCCGGGGACGAGCTGCGCGATGATGTCCGGGGTCCTACTTATCTTTGAAGGTCAGCGTTGGCGGACGAACCGCCCATAACGAAAAAGCCCCGGGCGATGCCGGGGCTTTGACGTCTGAATGTGAGGTCAGATCAGTACTTCGCGACGACCGGACCGGTCCAGTTGAAGCGGTAGACCAGCGAGGTCGAGATCGTCTGGTTCCAGCTGTTGGCACGGATGCTCCGACCCGTGGCAATGTTGCCGCCGTCGAACAGTTCGTCCTGAGTCTTGGCGTTGTAGAAGGCCGAACGATACTCGGTCTTCATGAACCAGCCGGGCGAGGAGATGCCGAAGAAGTTCAGGCTGTTCTCGACGCCACCACCAACGAACCAGCCGTTGCGGTTATAGCCGTTGAGATGGATACCGGCGGGAACGCCAGCCAGCGTCATGAAATTGGTGCTGCCGAAGTGGGCGCCGGAGTAGCCGCCGTTGACGTAGGAGAGAACGTTCGGAGCGACCAGCCAGCCGAGGCGCACGCCAGCAGCCCAGGAGTCTTCCAGCTTCTGGTTGCCAGTGATGCCGGCGATCGGATCCTGGACGGTGGCGCGGATGCTGCCGAACTGACCGTCGGCGAACACGCCGGCGACCCAGGTGCCGCTGAACTGCCAGTCGTAGCCGAGACCGACGGTGCCGAACCAGCCCGAACCACCCTGACGTTGGGTGATCGTCAGCGGAACAGCGCCAACCGTGGTCTGGACGTTCTGATCAGCGTTCGAGAGGCCACCGCCGCCGCCGCCGAAGATGTAGAAGCCGGTCCAGTTCGCGACCGGCGCGGGAGCCGGAGCCTTCACGTAGGGACGGGCCCCAAGGTCGGCCGCCGAGGCCGAACCGGTCATCGCCGCAATCGCGGTCAGTGCGAGCAAAATCTTCTTCATCTTAAAATCCCCAACTTTGGTCTGTCCGGCAGGCGCGAGCGCACTGAAGTTCGTTTGATCTGATGCCCGGACTATAGACGTTTCCGACCGAAATGCTGTTGCCGGGCAGGCACAGTCGCCGGAAAACGCCGGCCGGACGGGATTCGGATCGCCGTCGCCAGATTCGCAAAAGATACGCGATTTCAGTGTGTTACGCAGAGCGCCGGAGTTCGGGCTCCGGTAACTTCTCGTTAGGAAACCGGCTTTGTCCGAAATGGAGGCAAATCCTGCCTCGGCCTTGGAACCGGTGAGTCGCTGGCCGAGTCGCCCGTTGCTGGCGATCTGCCTGGAACGACAGCCGGTCGACGGACCGGCGCAAATAGTCGCGACAAGGCGGAAGCACAAATAAAAAAGCCCCGGACTTCGGCCGGGGCTTTTGACGAGAGATCGCGGTTTCAGACGTCGAGCAGCTCCTCATTGGCAAATTCGGCCTTGTCAGAAATGAAGGCAAACCGTGCCTCGGCCTTGGTGCCCATCAGCCGCTCCACCGAATCCGCCGTGGTGTCGCGGTCGTCGGCGAGCAGAACCACCTTCAGCATGGTCCGCCGGGCCGGATCCATGGTGGTTTCCTTGAGTTGCGCCGGCATCATCTCGCCGAGGCCTTTGAAGCGATTGACCTCGACCTTGGCGTTGGCGTTGAACTCGCTCTTGATCAGCGCCTCCTTGTGCGCGTCGTCGCGGGCGTAGACCGATTTGGAGCCATGCGTGAGCTTGTAGAGCGGCGGCACCGCCAGGAAGAGGTGGCCCTGGTCGATCAGCGGCCGCATCTGCTGGTAGAAGAAGGTGATCAGCAACGAAGCGATGTGGGCGCCGTCGACGTCGGCGTCGGTCATGATGATGATGCGCTGATAGCGCAGATCCTCTTCGCGATACTGCGCGAGCATGCCGCAGCCGATCGCCTGCACGAGGTCGGAGAGCTGGGCGTTCCCCGCCAGCTTGTCCTTGCCGGCGGAGGCGACGTTGAGGATCTTGCCGCGTAGCGGCAGCACGGCCTGGGTCTTGCGGTCGCGCGCCTGCTTGGCGCTGCCGCCGGCCGAGTCGCCCTCGACGATGAAGAGTTCGGAGCCTTCGGTGCCGGCATCGCTGCAGTCGGCGAGCTTGCCGGGCAGGCGGAGTTTTTTGCCCGCGGTCTTGCGTGCGGTTTCCTTCTCCTGCCGGCGACGCAGGCGCTCCTCGGCGCGATCGACCACGAAGTCGAGCAGCCTGTTGGCCATGTTCGGATTGCCCGACAGCCAGTGGTCGAATGGATCCTTTATCGCCTGTTCGACGATGCGCTGCGCTTCGGCGGTGGCGAGACGATCCTTGGTCTGGCCCTGGAATTCAGGCTCGCGCACGAACACCGAGAGCATCACGGCCGCGCCGACCATGACGTCTTCCGAGGTGATGGAGGCCGCGCGCTTGCCCTGGCCGACGCGCTCGGCGTGATCCTTCAGGCCGCGCAGCAGCGCGCTGCGCAGGCCGGATTCATGCGTGCCGCCGTCGGGCGTCGGCACGGTGTTGGTGTAGGACGACAGAAAACCGTCGGCATCCGCGGTCCAGGCCACCGCCCATTCGCAGGCGCCGTGCGCGCCGTTGCGGCCGGATTTGCCGGAGAAGATGTCGGGATGCACCAGCGTGTCGGCGTGGATCGCGGCGGCCAGATAATCCTTCAGGCCGCCGGGGAAGTGGAACGTCGCCTCCGCCGGCACATCCTCGACGCCCTTCAACAGTTCAGGCGCGCAATTCCAGCGGATCTCGACGCCGCCGAACAGATAGGCCTTCGAGCGCGTCATCTTGAACAGGCGCTGCGGCTTGAACGCGGCCTTGGCGCCGAAGATGTCGGTGTCGGGCTTGAAGCGCACGCGGGTGCCGCGACGGTTGTTGATCTTGCCGAGGTCTTCGAGCTTGCCCTTCGGATGGCCGCGCTCGAAACTCATGCGATAGAGTTTCTGGCTGCGCGCGACCTCGACCTCGAGACGCGAGGAGAGGGCGTTCACAACGGAGATGCCGACGCCGTGCAGACCGCCGGAGGTCTCGTAGACCTTGCTGTCGAACTTGCCGCCCGAATGCAGCGTGCACATGATGACTTCGAGCGCCGACTTCTTTGGAAATTTCGGATGCGGATCGATCGGGATGCCGCGGCCGTTGTCGGTGACTGTCAGAAAGCCGTCTGCGCTGAGCTCGACGCCGATGAAGGTCGCGTGTCCCGCCAGGGCCTCGTCCATCGAGTTGTCGATGACTTCGGCGAAGAGATGATGCAGCGCCTTCTCGTCGGTGCCGCCGATATACATGCCGGGCCGGCGCCGCACCGGCTCCAGGCCTTCGAGCACCTCGATGTCGGCCGCGGTGTAGTCGGCTTCCGCGCCGCTCGCGCGGCTGGCCGCCTTGGCGGGCGCACGGGGCTTCGGCTCGTTGCCGCCGAACAGGTCGTCTTTTGCTTTTGTCTTCAATTGTTTGGACATATGTCTTGATGTGTTTTGAGGATCGCGCAAGCGGCGAATCGGTTGGCGTGACTATGCCACTTCTGGCTTGAAAAGGTCACCGCAGGGCGGACTGGGCGGTGTGGTTGGAAGCTAATCCCGGCGATTTTACGCCGCGGGCCCACCAGTTCCCGGCAATTTGACGTCCAGGTCCGGGCTCAGTCGGACTTTGTGACTTGATGTCACACAAGTCCTTGGCTTACCAGTCATTTTCATTTGTCTGGGACCTGTTCGGGGCGGGAAGGCTATCTGGAATGGAGCAGTATGCGCACGCACTGGCCGACTTCGTGCGCGCTCACCAGGTCTGGGCGGCCCCGATCGTGTTCCTGCTCGCATTCGGGGAATCGCTCGCCTTTATCTCGCTCCTGATCCCGGCCTGGGGCGCGCTGGTCGCCATCGGTGCGCTGATCGGGGTCAGCGGCATCAGCTTCTATCCGGTCTGGATTGCCGGCGGCCTCGGCGCGGCGCTGGGCGACTGGGTCTCCTACTGGTTCGGCTACCGCTACAAGGAGCAGGTCGCGCAGATGTGGCCGCTCTCGCGTTATCCGGAACTCCTCCCCAGGGGCGAGGCCTTCGTGCGCAGCTGGGGCGTGCCCAGCATCTTCATCGGCCGCTTCTTCGGGCCGTTGCGCGCCTCGGTGCCGCTCGCCGCCGGGATCTTCGAGATGCCCTATTGGAGTTTCCAGGTCGCCAATTTCACCTCGGCGCTGGTCTGGTCGGCGGCGCTGCTGCTGTTCGGCGACGTGATCGCGAAGATCATGGAATTGATCTGGCGCGTGATCTGACCGGGCAGCAGGCCGCCCGGTCAGCGCGCTGCGATGACGTCAGAGCGAGGCGTTCCAGATTGCGGGGACCCAGCGATAGCCCGCGCCATCCTTCTCGACCCGGACAAGGCCGGGGAAGGCGGCGTGGAAGGCCTGGATCGGCATCTTCTCGGCGATCGCCATGTCGTAGAGCTTGCGCCGCGTCTGCTGCGCCAGCGGCTTGTCGACGTCGGAGGCGATGTTCCACTCGGGATGCTTGACGAACAGGAACGCCGCGCCTGCGGTGATATCGACCTGCACCAGCACCTTCTCCGAGCCAGACGCGACGACGAAGGAGGTGTGGCCCGGCGTGTGGCCCGGGCTTGCTAGCGCGGTGATGCCGGGCGCGACCTCCTTGCCGGAATCGTATTGCGTCACCTTGCGCCCGAGCGCGTCGAACACGCGGCGGATGTTCTTGAAGTTGCCCTCGAGGATGGGATTGCCCATGCCCTTGCTCATCTCGCCGTCGTCCATCCAGAACTTCCACTCCACCGAGGGCACCATGATCTCGGCATTGGCGAAGGCCGGCTTGTTCTCAGCGGCGAGCAGGCCGTTGATGTGGTCGCCGTGAAAGTGCGAGAGGATCACGGTATCGACCGCTGCACGGTCGATGCTGGCGGCCGCCAGGTTGTTGTGGAACTGCCCGACCTTGCCCTTGGTCTGCGTGAACTGGTCCGGTCCGAGACCGGTGTCGATCACGACGAGCTTGGAGCCGGTGTTGACGACGACCGGGCTGAAGGTGTGGGTGACCTTGTCGGTCGGCAGGTGGTTCTCGGCAAAGATCTTGTTGATGTCGTCCTTGCTGGCGCCGGCCGCGTAATTGTCGGGGAGGTTGACGGTGGTGACGCCGTCGCAGACCACCGTGACCTGGTGGGTGCCGACATTGTACCGGTAGAAGCTCGCATTCTGCGTCGCAGCCAGGGGCGCTGCGGCGTGCGCGGGAGATGTCTTCATGAAGGGCGGCAGGAGCGCCGAGGCGGCGGCGCCGGCTAGCGTTGCGCGACGAGTGATCTCGGTCATGGCGATGTCCTGGGGCTGGGTTGCGCTGATGGCACGGACTGGCGAGGTTTGGCTCGGCAGTCTTTCTCCGGAACCCCCTTGGTTAAAGGAAATTCCGTTGCAGCCCGATGACATCGGGTGCGGCATGCTGCCATCTCCCGCTGTCGATTTGGACTTGACCCCGGAACCCTCTGGCCTTATGTGCCCCGCCATGATCAACGCCGCGACCATCCTGTTCGCCCGTCGCCGCCGCCGCAGCTCTGCGGTTTGGGCGGTCGATCGCGTTTGAGATCATCGTCTTTGCCGCTGGACCCGATCCGCGGCATTCTCTCTCCTGTCAGCGCGATCTGATCCGGCGGCCCCCCCAAGGAGGCCCAGCAGGAGACCACGATGTACACGCCCCCCTTTTTCAAGCAGGACCGCGCCGCGAGCCTGAAATTCGCCGCCGAGCGCGGCTTCGGCACCATATGTGCCTTCGACGGCCAAAAGCCGGTCGCATCCCCGCTGCCGTTCTATCTGACCTATGGCGATGACGGCACGCCGCATGCCGCCTTCCACGTTGCTCGTCACAATCCGCTGCTAAAGCTAGCGGACCGGACGACGTCCTGGCTGCTCGCGGTCAACGGCCCGGACGCCTATGTATCGCCGGACTGGTACGTCTCGCCGGATCAGGTGCCGACCTGGCTCTACCAGGCGGTGCATCTGACCGGGCCGGTGCGGTTGTTGTCGGACGATGAGCTGGCGGTGCAGATCGACACGCTCAGCGACAAGTTCGAGAACTGGCTGCCGCCGAAGAAGCCATGGACGTCGGGCAAGATGACGGCGGGCCGCCTCGAGGCGCTGAAGAAGGGGATCGTGGGTCTGGTCATGACGGTTGAAGAGGTCGAAGGCAGCTTCAAGCTCAACCAGCACAAGTCGGACGCCGACTATACGGCGATCGCCAATGCGCTCGGTGCGCAAGCCCACGCCGACGCGAGGGAGATCGCGCAACTGATGCAGGACGTGAGGCCGGAGGCCTTCGTGAACGAAACCAACATGCTCGAAAGGAGCGCGCCATGAGCCTCACGGAAACCACCAAAGCCCCGACCACCGGCGCGGCCAGCAAGCCTGCCACCGTCTTCGTCGACGGCGGCTCCGGCACCACCGGGCTCGGCATCAACGAGCGGCTGAAGCTCCAGAACGACGTCGCGGTGAAGACGATTGCCGACGACAAGCGCAAGGATCCCGCGGCCAAGAAGGCGCTGATGGAGGAGGTGGATCTCGTCATCCTCTGCCTGCCCGATGATGCCGCCAAGGAAACGGTCGCGCTGATCGACGGCATGGGGCCGTCGGGCCCGAAGGTGCTGGACGCCTCGACCGCGTACCGGGTCGCGCCGGACTGGGCCTACGGCTTTCCGGAGCTGACGCCGGACCAGGCCGGCAAGATCAAGGCCGCGAGGAAGGTGTCCAATCCCGGCTGCTATCCGACCGGCGCGATCGCGCTGCTACGGCCGATCGTCGATGCCGGCCTGTTGCCTTCGGACTATCCTGTCACCGTCAACGCGGTGAGCGGCTATTCCGGCGGCGGCAAGTCGATGATCGCGAGTTTTGAGGACGGCAGCGCGCCGTCCTTCGAGCTCTACGGCCTCGGCTTCGAGCACAAGCATCTGCCGGAGATGCAGCTCTATTCCAACCTGACGCGGCGGCCGATCTTCATTCCGTCGGTCGGCAATTACCGGCAGGGCATGCTGGTCTCGGTGCCGCTCCAGCTCGACACGCTGCCGGGCAAGCCCAGCGGCGCGGACCTGCAAGCCGCGCTGGCAAAGCGTTACGCCGGCTCGAAATATGTCTCGGTGATGCCGCTTCAGAACGAGGCGGCCAAGGGCGGCCGGATCGAGCCCGAGGCGCTGAACGAGACCAACATGCTCGAGCTCTACGTCTTCGCCAGCGACAAGTACCACCAGGCGGTGCTGGTCGCCAGGCTCGACAATCTCGGCAAGGGTGCGTCCGGCGCGGCCGTGCAGAACATGCGGCTGATGCTGGGATTGGCTGACCAGTAGGGCAGTCTCGTGCGCCGGGCGCAGCGCAGCACTTCTTCAGTGATGCGCTGCAGAGCCGGAGCCCATTCTTCTTGCTTCGTCTGTGGCAGTCTGGGTCCCGGCTCGCGCTTCGCGCGTCCGGGACACTAGACTTCAGTACTTCGCAATCACCGGGCCACCGAACCGGTAGTTGATCCGGGCGGTGATCAGATCGACATCCTGACCGATGCGGTCGGTGCGCGAGAATGTGCCGACAGGCGCCAGCACGCCGTTCGCCGTGAGGGTGACGTCGCGGTGACCCATGAACATGTGGTCGTATTCGATGCCGACCGACCAGTTCGGGGCAAAGCCGTAGTCGAAGCCGACGCCGACCGTGCCGCCCCAGCGGGTCTCGTCGGCACCATCGAACTCGGCCCCGGCCAGACCGCCCGTACCGATGCCGCGGTAGCGATCGCGGGTAACGCCGGCGCCGCCCTTCACGTAAAGCAGCGCGTTGTTCCAGGCGTAGCCGACCTGGCCGGTGAACAGGCCGAAGGCGTCGACGCGGGTGCGGTTCGCGACGCCGAAAACGGTGCTGGCACTCCGGCCGGAGAGGTCGGCCCAGTCGCCCTGCGCTTCAAGACCGAACACGAAGGCGCTGCTCTGCCAGCGATAGCCGATCTGGCCGCCGGCGACGGCGCCCGTCGCGTCATGGCATCCTTCCGCAACGCCGGGCGCGAAGCCGACAGTCTGGTCCCAGCACTTGCGTGACGAGCCATAGCCGCCGTTGGCGCCGATATAGAAACCGCTCCAATTGTAGACCGCGGCGATCATCGGTGGCGCCTTGGTGTAGGGACGGGCGGCGAGATCAGCGGCACTGGCCTGGGTCACGACGGCTGCCAGCGACGCGGCGCCGAGCACGGATGCGATCTTCCAATTCATGTCTGCCCCGAATCAATCAATTGCGATGGCCCACTATACCTCTGGATGCGCGACACTTTGTAACAGTCAAACGGCAGCACCGCTGATTCTGTCGCACTGTCATCCTTCGGCAACACCTGGTTGCGCGGCAGGGCAGGTTGGGCAAGGTTGGGGGCGGGCAGGCGGCCGGAACATGGGCTTGATGCCGGGGCCGCCGGAAAGGCGAGGAGGCTTATCGTGCGCCTCCCGGAGCAGGTGACGCCATGGATGAGAGCACGCTGCAGTTCTATCGGGACAACGCCGAGGCCTATGCCGGGTGGGCGAAGGCACCCTCGACGCGGCTGCGTGGCTTTCTCGCGCTGTTGCCGCCCGGTGCCGCGATCCTCGAGCTCGGCTGCGGTGCCGGCAATCATTCGGCCGTGATGCTGGCCGAAGGTTTTTCGGTGCGTGCCACCGACGGCTCGTCGGAAATGGCCGAGATCGCGTCGCGCCGGCTCGGTCATCCCGTCGAGGCGATGCTGTTCGACGAACTGGACGCGCATCAAGCCTATGACGGCGTCTGGGCCAGCGCCTGCCTGCTGCACGCACCGCGCGACGAGCTCGCCGGAATCCTGGCGCGGATTCATCGCGCCCTCAAACCGTCAGGCGTATTCTACGCGAGCTACAAGATGGGCGAAAGCGACGGCCGCGACAGCCTTGGGCGCTACTACAGCTATGTATCGCCGGAGTGGCTTGAAGCGACCTATGCCAGCGCGGGTCCGTGGATCACGCTGTCATCCGATACCAACGTGATTCAGAGCTTCGACCAGACCCCGGCCAACATGCTGAATCTCGTCGTCCGCAAGGCTGCTACCTGATCGCTAGAAGACCTTGAAGATCGCCAGCGCCAGCACGGCCTGGGCGAGGAAGCCGACGGTGAAGGCCAGCGTGCGGAACACCGGGATCCCCAGCGCGTAGACGATCAGATGTGCGACGCGCGACCAGAAATAGACGGCGCAGGCGAGCACGGTCCATTTCGTGGAATAGTCGATCGCATTCAGGATCAGCACCAGCGGCGCGAACAGCACGAGGTTCTCGACCGCATTGTCGTGCGCGAACATCAGGCGGTTCGCCCAGTCCGACTGCGGCTTGTCGTTGCGCGAGGGGTTGGCCAGGGCGCCGCTGAGCCCCCGAATCTGACAGCGGTTGATGGTGTAGGGAATCCAGAGGATTCCGGTCAGGATCACCGTCAAGGTCAGCCAGAACAATTCACGCGTCATAACCCGGTCCCCTCATCAATCGCCGCGGCGGAAGTGGAGCTTATACGAAAGCGCGGAAGATTCCGCTACGCGCGAACCCTGACATAGCTGCCGGGCGCGTCTTCGATCGGCGGCAGCGCCTCGCTGCCGACCGCGCGCGCCGGGACCTCTTCCGGATCGAGCCCGCCCAGCCATTCGCGCCAGTCCGGCCACCACGAGCCCTTGTGCTCCACCGCATCCTTCATCCACTGGGCCACGTTGACGTCCTTGATGGCGTCGTTGGTCCAGTACTGGTACTTGTTCGAGGCGGGCGGATTGACCACGCCGGCGATGTGGCCCGAGCCGGACAGCACATATTTCACCGGGCCGCCGAAGAACTGCGAGCCGTAGAGCACCGACTCGGCCGGCGCGATGTGGTCCTCGCGGGTCGCGAGATTGTAGACCGGCACCATGACCTTGGAGAGATCGAGCAGGGTGTTGTCGAGCACCATCGAGCCCGTGGACAGCCGGTTCTCCAGATAGCAGTTGCGCAAATAGTAGGAATGGTTCGACGCGGTCATGCGCGTCGCGTCAGAATTCCAGTGCAGCAGGTCGAACGCGCTCGGCTGCTGGCCCTTGAGGTAATTGCTGACGACATAGGACCAGATCAAATCGTTGGAGCGCAGCATGTTGAAGGCCATCGCCATCTTCGAGCCTTCGAGCACCCCGGCCGCCTTCATGTCCTTCTCGAGCGCTGCGACCTGCTCCTCGTCGACGAAGACCAGGAGATCGCCGGCATGGGTGAAGTCGACCTGCGCGGCAAAGAACGTCGCGGAACTCACCCGCTGGCGGCGCTTCTCGGCGAGCCAGGCCAGCGTGGTCGCGAGCATGGTGCCGCCGACGCAATAACCGGCGGTGTGCACCTTCATCTCGCCGGTGACCTTCTCGATCACGTCCATCGCCGTGAGCGGGCCTTCCTTCATGTAGTCTTCCCAGCTCTTGTTGCCGAGCCGCTTGTCGGGATTGACCCATGAGATCACGAACACGGTGATGCCCTGGTCGACGCACCACTTGATGTAGGATTTTTCCGGCTTGAGATCGAGGATGTAGAACTTGTTGATCCAGGGCGGCACGATCAGCAGCGGGGTGCGCAGCACCTTCTCCGTGGTCGGCGAATACTGGATCAGCTGCATCATCTCGTTCTGGTAGATCACCTTGCCCGGCGTCGTCGCCATGTTGACGCCGACGACGAGGTTGTCCGGATTGGACTGGCGGATCTTCAGCATGCCCTTGCCGGCGGCGATGTCCTCGGCCAGCATCTTCAGGCCGCGCGCCAGGTTCTCGCCGCTGCTGGCAACCGTCTCGCGCAGCACCTCCGGATTGGTCAGCACGAAGTTCGACGGCGACAGCGCGTTGATGACCTGCTGGATGTAGAATTCGGCCTTGCGGCGGGTCTGCGGATCGAGCCCGTCGGCGTCGCTCACCAGCTCCTGCGCCCATTTGGTCGTGAGCAGATAGAGCTGCATCACGAAATCGAAGAACTGGTTCGACTTCCATTCCGGATCGGCAAAGCGCTTGTCGCGCGGCGAGGGCGCGATCGCGGGCGCGGCGTCCTGGCCGGCCATGCGCCGTGCCGCCGAGCCCCAGAGGTCGAGATAGTCCTTGGCGAGCTTGGTCTGGAGATCGGACGCGCGCGATGTATCCGATAGCCAGTATTCGGCGACCGACGTGAAGGTCTTGACCACTTCCGTGAGCTCGGCCGGCGGGCGATCCTGCACCTCGCCGCTTTCGCGCGGCTTCAGGTAGGCGGCGAGCGCCTTGCCGCCGCTTTCCATGGCCCGCGCGACATTCATCGCGAAGGCTTCCGCATTGAACTTCGTCTCGGATTTGGGCGTGTCGGTCGTGGCGGTACTCATGCGCAGAACAGTAACGATTCATTCCGTATTCGTCACCGCGAAGCTCGCACGTTTCGCCCTAAACGCTCTTGAAGATGTGCTGCACTGCGATAAGTTTTCTTGGTTCCGTCACAATCAGGCCGCACCGGGCGGGTTGATGGGTCTTGGATGTTTTCTCGCTCGCACCATGTTGGGCAGCAATGGTTTGAGCTTGGATGGGTTGTTGGGCTAAGGTCCGGCAGCCTGGCGTTGGGACGAGTAGGGGATTTCCCAAGTGTTGGCGTTGAGGGACCTGCAAAAGACGCGGCTTGCCTGCTGCGCGCTGCTGATCGCGGCGTCGGCGCTGAGCGGCTGCTCGAGTCAGCTCGCGGACCTCACGCCCACCGATGCGCAGGCGCATCCCAGGGAGCCCGGCAGCTATCTGCCGGTGCACGACCTGCCGCCGGACCGTGATCAAGCGATCATCCCGCCGGATCAGCGTGCCAAGATCGAGGCCGAACTTGCTGCCGCGCGCGACCGCCAGGCCGTTGCCGCCAAGGATGCCAAATAGCACGCCAGGCCAAGACCAAGAGGCCGAGACCGATTGGGGCGGTGCAAGGTAATCGCTGGCGCCCCCGCCACTCCGTGCTAAAAAGACCGAGATCAGCCGAGAGTTGGGGCGAAGGAGTTCAGCCCTTGTCGCCGAAGATTGCTCTAAGTCTTTGATGTAGAGCTATTTTCGCGCAGGGGCCGGGGGCCTTTCAAGGGGCCGTCACACCCCTTTCGATTCTGTCCTGACCGGTTGCCCGGAGCCCAGAGAGCCATGGAAGATTTTTACCGCATCCGCCGCCTTCCGCCTTACGTGTTCGAGCAGGTCAACCGGGCCAAGGCAGCCGCGCGGAATGCCGGCGCTGACATCATCGACCTCGGTATGGGCAATCCGGACCTGCCGGCGCCGGCGCATGTGCTGGAGAAGCTCAAGGAGACCCTCGGCAAGCCGCGCACCGACCGCTACTCGGCCTCGCGCGGCATCCCAGGACTGCGCCGGGCCCAGGCCGGCTATTATGCCCGCCGCTTCGGCGTGAAGCTCAACCCGGACACCGAAGTGGTGGCGACGCTCGGCTCCAAGGAGGGCTTTGCCAACGTGGCCCAGGCGATCACCGCGCCCGGCGACGTCATCCTGTGCCCGAACCCTAGTTACCCGATTCACGCCTTCGGCTTTTTGATGGCGGGCGGCGTGATCCGCTCGGTGCCGTCGGAGCCGACGCCGCAGTTCTTCGAGGCGGTGGAGCGGGCGATCGTGCATTCGATCCCGAAGCCGCTGGCGCTGGTGGTCTGCTACCCCTCGAACCCGACCGCCTATGTCGCGAGCCTCGACTTCTACACGGACCTCGTGGCGTTCGCGAAGAAGCACGAGATCCTGATCCTGTCCGATCTCGCTTATGCCGAGGTCTATTTCGACGAGAACAACCCGCCGCCCTCGGTGCTCCAGGTGCCCGGCGCAATCGACGTCACCGTCGAGTTCACCTCGATGTCGAAGACCTATTCGATGGCCGGCTGGCGCATGGGCTTTGCGGTCGGCAACGAGCGCGTGATCGCGGCGCTCGCCCGCGTCAAATCCTATCTCGATTACGGCGCCTTCACGCCGGTGCAGGTCGCTGCGACCGCCGCGCTGAACGGGCCCGACGATTGCATCAAGGAGATGCGCGACACCTATCGCAAGCGCCGCGACGCGCTGGTCGAATCGTTCGGCCGCGCCGGCTGGGAGATTCCGCCGCCGGACGCCTCGATGTTCGCCTGGGCGCCGCTGCCGGAAGCGTTCCGCAGCGTCGGCAGCATGCAGTTCGCAACCCTGATGGTGGAGAAATCCGGCGTCGTGGTGTCGCCCGGCGTCGGCTTCGGCGAGCATGGTGAAGGATATGTCCGCATCGCCATGGTGGAAAACGAGCAACGGATCAGGCAGGCCGCGCGCGGCGTGCGCCGCTTCCTTGAAAGCGGCATCGAAACGTTGCACAACGTCGTTCCGCTCGCCAATCGGCGCTAATTCTCCTCGGCAGGTTTTCGAAAAGCATCATGGTCGCACCCCTGAAAGTGGGCATAGCGGGGCTCGGCACCGTGGGCGCCGAAGTTGTCCGTCTGATTGAAACGCAAGCCCGCGTGCTCGCCGGCCGCAGCGGCCGCGGCATTCGCGTCGTCGCCGTCACCGCGCGCTCGAAGGCGAAGAAGCGCGGCGTCGATCTGCGTGGCGTCGAATGGGCCAAGGATCCGATGGCGCTGGCCACGCATCCCGGCATCGACTGCTTCGTCGAGCTGATGGGCGGCGCCGGCGACCCCGCGCTCTCCGCGGTCGAAGCCGCGCTCAACGCCGGCAAGTCCGTCGTCACCGCCAACAAGGCGTTGCTCGCCAAGCACGGGCTCAAGCTGGCAAAAGCCGCCGAAAAGCACGGCGGTGCGCTGAATTTCGAGGCAGCCGTCGGCGCCGCGATCCCCGTCATCAAAACGTTACGCGAGGGTCTTGCGGGAACCGGCATCAACCGCATCTACGGCATCCTCAACGGCACCTGCAATTACATCCTGACCCGGATGGAGCAGGAGAGCCTGTCGTTCGCCGAATGCCTGAAGGATGCGCAGCGGCTCGGCTATGCCGAGGCCAATCCGTCCTTCGACGTCGACGGCCATGATACCGCGCAAAAACTCGCCATCCTCGCCAGCCTCGCTTTCGGCACGAAAGTTGCTCAAAGCGCGGTGTATGTCGAAGGTATCTCGTCCATCGCGCCGGAGGATCTGCGCGCGGCTGCCGATCTCGGTTACCGCGTCAAGCTGCTCGGTGTTGCGGTTCGTACCGCCAAGGGCATCGAGCAGCGCGTGCACCCGACCATGGTTCCAAAATCCTCCTCGATCGCGCAGGTGATGGGTGTCACCAATGCGGTCACGATCGATGGCGAGGGCATTCCGCCGATCACGCTGGTCGGCCCGGGCGCCGGCGGTGCTGCGACCGCATCCGCCGTCGTTGCCGACATCGCCGACGTTGCGCGCGGTATCCGCGCCAATCCGTTCGGCCGGCCGATCTCGCAACTGCGCGACACCAAGAAGGCGCCGATGGAGCGGCACGAGGGCGGCTACTACATCCGCCTTCTGGCGCGCGATTTCCCGGGCACCGCGGCTGCGATCGCGACCCGGCTTGCAGAACAGAAGATTTCGATCGAATCGATCGTGCAGCGTCATCCCAATGGCGGCGCCGCGCCGGCAAACGGCAAGGCGGTGCCCGTGCCGGTCATCCTGATCACCTATGCGACGCATGAGGACGCCGTGCGCCGGGCGCTTGCCGCCGTGCAGCGCGACAAGGTGATCAGCGGACGGCCGCAGGTGATCCGGATCGAGAAGAACTAGAGCATGCCCCGGAAACGTGCGAAGCGGTTTTCCGGAAAGGTCATGCTCAAACAATGAGGGCGGTTTGAACGAACGAACCGTGGGCGTTGCGAGTTAATGCGGACGGAGATTTCCGTCCAAAAACTGTCTTGAAGGAGTGAGCCGATGTCGACCCATATTTCAGTCCCGCCGCATGCGTTGCTTGAGCGCATTCTCACGCTGGAGATCGTGCGCGTGACGGAGCGGGCGGCGGTGTCTTCGGCGCGGCTGCGCGGGCACGGCAATGAGAAGGCGGCCGACCAGGCCGCGGTGGACGCGATGCGGCGCGAGCTCAACAAGCTGCCGATCGAGGGCACCATCGTGATCGGCGAGGGCGAGCGCGACGAGGCGCCGATGCTCTTCATCGGCGAGAAGGTCGGCATGAACGCCGGCCCGAAGGTCGACATCGCGGTCGATCCGCTCGAAGGCACCACGCTGTGCGCCAAGAACATGCCGGGCTCGATTGCCACCATGGCGATGGCCGACGGCGGCACGCTGCTGCACGCGCCCGACGTCTACATGCAGAAGCTCGCGATCGGCCCAGGTTACGCCAAGGGCGTCGTCGAGCTCGATGCCACGCCGGCCGACAACGTCCGCCGTCTCGCCAAGGCCAAGGGCGTCACGCCGGAGGGCATCACCGTGCTCGTGCTCGACCGTCCGCGCCACGCCAGCATCATCGAGAGCGTGCGCTCGACGGGTGCGGCGGTGCGGCTCATCACCGACGGCGACGTCGCCGGCGTGATCCACTGCGCCGATCCCGACAACACCGGCGTCGACATGTATCTCGGCACCGGCGGCGCGCCGGAAGGCGTGCTCGCCGCGGTGGCGCTGCGCTGCATCGGCGGCCAGATGCAGTGCCGCCTGATCCTCGATTCCGACGAGAAGCGCGAACGCGCCGGCAAGATGGGCGTCAACGATCCCAAGATGATCTACGGCATCGAGGACATGGCCAAGGGCGACTGCCTGTTCGCCGCCACCGGCGTCACCACCGGCTCGCTGCTCTCGGGCGTGAAATTCCGCAAGGACGGCGTGATCGAGACCGAGACCGTGGTGATGCGCTCCGTCACCGGCACCGTGCGCTACATCAAGGCCGAGCACCGCGAGCTGGCGAAGTTCCACCTGGACTAAGACGTCTGTCATTCCGGGGCTCGCGCAGCGAGAACCCGGAATCTCGCGCCACAACTTCTGGATTCCGGGTTGTCCGGGCCGCGCCTGGCGCGGTCCCGACGCCCCGGAATGACAACAAGAACAACAGGGGAAGCGCCCATGTCCGATCTCTCCGCCGTCAAAGCCCTCGTCTTCGACGTGTTCGGCACCGTCGTCGACTGGCGCACCAGCCTGATCACCGACCTGATGTGGTGGAGCAGGGACCGCGGCGTCACCGCCGACTGGACCGCTTTGGTCGACGGCTGGCGCGGCATGTACATGGCCTCCATGGACGATGTGCGCAAACACCCCGAGCGCGGCTACGTCATCCTCGACGACCTGCACCGCCGCTCGCTGGAGAAGCTGGTCGAGAAGTTTGCAATCAAGGGCCTGACCGAGGCCGATCTCGACTACATCACCAGGGGCTGGCATCGCCTGCATCCGTGGCCCGACAGCGTCGCCGGCCTGACCCGGCTGAAATCAAAATTCGTGATCTCGCCGCTGTCGAACGGCAACGTCGCGCTGCTCACCAACATGGCGAAGTTCTCTGGGCTCCCCTGGGACCTCATCATGTCGGCGGAATTGTTCGAGCACTACAAGCCCGATCCCGAGACCTATCTCGGCGCCGCGCGCCTGCTCGGCCTCAAGCCCGAGCAGGTGATGATGGTCGCCGCCCACAACGGCGACCTTGCGGCCGCGCAGAAGAACGGGCTGAAGACCGCGTTCGTGGCGCGGCCGACCGAGTATGGTCCGTTGCAGAAGGTGGATTTCGAGGCCACCGGCAATTGGGACATCGTCGCCAAGGACTTTGGCGGGATCGCCGACAGACTGGGGTGCTAAAGGCGGCCTGAACGTGTTGAGGGCGACCGAATGAACCAGGCCGCGGCCATCGATGCCGCCAATGCGATCAGCACCTATATCCTGGCGAAGGATGGCAACCGGCCTCAATTGATGAAGCTCGCCTTCGTGGAGGACTGCGAGCTCGAAATGGCCGTCAAGACCGACGCCATCTCGTTTCCGAGTTCGGCAAAGGGGCTGGAGCAAGTCACCCAGGTGCTGGTCACCGGCTTCGGCGACCAGTACGAGAATGTGCGCACGTTTTGCCTTTCGCGTCCCGATGCAGGCCACCTGCCGCATTTCCGTTGCGATTGGCTGGTCGGGATGTCGACGCGGCAGGGCGGCGCCGTTCGCGTCGGATGCGGACACTATGGCTGGCATTTTGCTTCCGGCGACGATGGGCGTGTGAAGAAGCTCGTGATCGACATCGAGGTCATGTGCGTGCTTCCGATCGAGGCCTCGGAGCCGATCATGCAGTGGCTGGCGGGTTTGCCTTATCCAGGGTGCCCGGACGTCCAGGCCCGCGAGCGCATTCCGGATATCGATGCGCTGCGGCCGATCGAGCGCTTCCTTGGCGGACGGAAATGACAGGCGGCCGTCCCTGAGGAGATACCTGCGGGTCCTTGTCCGTCACGCAATCCGCAACGCGGGCTCGCTCCCCTCCGTCTCCGCAAATCCCGCCTGTAAAACCTCTTCGCGCTTGTGCCGCAGATGCGCGCGCAGAATGTGGGACAGGCCGACGCCGTCGCGGCGCTGCAGCGCGTTCAGGATCGCCTCGTGCTCCTTCACGGCCAGCGCCCAGCGCTGCGGCGTCATCGGCGTGACGTAGCGCGCGCGCCGGATGCGCGCGGTCACGGACGCATAGACCGCCGCAAGCGCGGGATTTCCGGCCGCGTCGACGATGGCCTCGTGAATGGCGCGGTTGCCGCGGTAATATTGGATCAGGTCGCCCTCGCGATAATGCTGCACCATGACCGCGTGCGCGGCGGTGATCACGTCGATCTCGACCTCCGTGATGCGCTCGCAAGCGAGTTCGCCGGCGAGCGCTTCCAGGCCCTGGCAGACTTCGAACAGGTCGCGCATGTCCTTGTCGGTCAGCTTCGCGGCGCGCGAGCCGCGATGCGGCAGCAACTGCACGAGGCCCTCGGCGGCCAGCACCTTGAGCGCCTCGCGCAGCGGTGTGCGCGAGATCTGGAGCCGGTCGCACAGCTCGCGCTCGGGAATCCGCGCGCCTGGCGGGATTTCGCCCTCGAGCAGAATGGCGCGGATGCGGCCGACGACTTCCTCATGAAGCATGGGATGAGACCTAATTTGCATGCAAAAAGGGGAATACTGTCGCCAATCGTTAAGTTCAGGCTTGAAAATATCATATTTTGCATTCAAAACTACAAAAAACAGAGGAGGCTCGGGAGATGGACCAGCAGGTCGCGGCGGCGGAAGACCTCATCTTTGAACGCAATGGCAGCATCGGGCGGATCATTTTCAACCGCCCGCAGGCCCGCAATGCCTTCACCTTCGCCATGTACGAGCGGCTCGCCGCGATCTGCGAAGAGGCCAACCAGGATCCGTCGATCAAGGTGCTGGTGCTCCGCGGTGCCGGCGACAAGGCCTTCGCCTCGGGAACCGACATCAACCAGTTCCGCGAATTCGAGACACCGCAGGACGCGCTCGACTACGAGAACCGGATCGACCGCGTTCTCTCCACCCTCGAGCAATGCCGGGTGCCGACGATCGCGGCGATCAACGGCTTCTGCACCGGCGGAGGCGCCGGCATCGCCGCGGCCTGCGATCTGCGCATCGGCACAGCCAGCACCAAGATTGGATTCCCCATCGCAAGGACGCTCGGCAATTGCCTGTCGATGTCCAATGTCAGCCGTCTTACCGCGCTGATCGGTGCTGCCCGGGTCAAGGATCTGATCTTCACCGCGCGGCTCATCGAAGCCGCGGAGGCGGCAAGCGTCGGACTGCTCGGCGAAGTCGTCGAGGATATCACGGCACTCGACAAGCGCGCCGACGAAGTCGCCCGGCTTCTCGCCGGTCATGCGCCGCTGACGCTTAACGCGACCAAGCAGGCGGTGGCCCGCCTGCAAAAGCGGCTGACGCGGGACGAGGGCGAGGACCTGATCCTGATGTGCTACACCAGCCAGGATTTTCGCGAGGGCCTCGACGCATTTCTCAACAAGCGCCCGCCGCAATGGCGCGGCCAATAGGACGGGCCGATGCAAAAGGGTCAATCGCAATCCACCTCCGTCCGCCCGGGGCCGCTGGCCGGCCTCAAGGTCGTCGATCTCACCCATGTCATGGCAGGGCCGACCTGTACCTTGATGCTCGCCGACATGGGCGCCGACGTCATCAAGATCGAAAAATCGCCCAATGGCGATGACACCCGCCATTCGGTGCCGCCGAAGATCGGCGACGAGGCGGCCTCGTTCCTGATGATGAACCGCAACAAGCGCGGCGTCGTGCTGGATCTGAAAACCGACGGCGGCAAGTGCGTCCTGCGCCGACTGATCGCGAGCGCCGATGTGCTGGTCGAGAATTTCGCGCCCGGCGCCATGGAGCGGCTGGGCTTCGGCTATGAGGAGCTGCACGAGGAGTATCCGGCGCTGATCTATTGTTCGCTGTCGGGCTTCGGCCGCACCGGCCCCTACAGGCACCGCAGGGGATTCGATCTGGTCGCGCAGGCGATGAGCGGGATCATGAGCTTCACCGGTGAACGTCCGGACGGCCCGCCCGTGAAGTGCGGGCCGCCGCTGTCGGACATCACCGCCGGCCTGCTCGCGAGCATGGGAATTCTTGCCGCCTATGCGCATCGTCTCAAGACGGGTGAGGGGCAGTGGGTCGAGACGTCGCTCTATGAAGCCGCGCTGGTGCAGACCTATTGGCAATCGACCATTGCGCTGGCCGCGGGGACGGCGCCACGCGCGATGGGCTCGGCGCATCCGCTCAACGCGCCGTATCAGGCCTTTGAAGCCTCCGACGGTTGGCTCGTGGTCGGCGGTGCCAACAAGAAGCACTGGCTGTTGATGCTGGAGGCGCTCGGCGCGACCGAGCTCGCCTCCGACCCGCGCTTCGTCACCGGGGCCGACCGAATGGCGCATCTGAAGGAGCTCGAAGCCGTTCTCAGCGAGCGCTTCCGCACCAGGCCGCGGTCGCATTGGCTGGCGGCGCTTGAGGATAAGGGCGTGCCCTGTGGTCCCGTGCACGACATGCTGGAAGCCCTGAGCGATCCGCAGACGCTTGCGCGCGAGATGGTGGTCGAGGTCGAGCATTCGACGCTCGGTCCGGTGAAGACGATCGGACTTCCGGTCAAATTCTCGGAGACGCCCGGCAAGGTACGTTCCGGCGCACCGGTCTATGGTGAACATACACGGGAGGTGCTGGCGGAATACGGGTTCGACCAGCAACAGATCGAAGCGCTCGAAAAAGAAGGCGCGATCGTCTCGGCGTCGATCAGGCAGGAGGAACGTATCGCCTGATCTGACGTCGCGACCAAGAAACAAGACAAAAAAATTTGGGTGGAGGAAAAACATGCGCAAGACGTCGACATTTTTGCTGTCCGCAGCCGCCAGCGTGCTCGCCTGCACGATTTCCGCCAGCGCGGCCTGGCAGCCGCAGAAACCGATCGAGTTCGTGGCGACTGCAGGGCCGGGCGGCGGCACCGACAATCTGGCCCGCGCGGTCCAGAACATCATCACCAAGTACAAGCTGACGGAGCAGCCGATCGTCGTCGTCAACAAGGGCGGAGGCAGCGGCGCGGAGGGCTATGTCTACGGCAAGGCCTCCGCCGGCGATCCCTACAAGGTGATCTTCGGCACGTCGAACGCCTGGCAGCAGCCGCTCGTGTCGAAGGTGGCCTTCAACTACACCGATCTCACGCCGGTCGCGGCGATGGCGCAGGACGAGTTCCTGCTCTGGGTCAAGCAGGACGCGCCCTACAAGACGGCGGGCGATTATCTGAAAGCTGCCGCCGCTGGTGAGTTCAAGATGGGCGGCGCCCAGTCCAAGGACACCGATGAGGTGCTGACCCGCATGATCGAGAAGGCCGGTCACGTCAAGATGACCTACATCCCTTTCAAGAGCGGCGCCGAGACCGCGGTGCAGCTCGCTGGCGGACACCTCGACTCCCACGTCAACAATCCCAGCGAGAGCCTTGGGCAATGGCGCGGCGGTACGCAGCGCCCCCTTTGTGTGTTCAGCCCGAAGCGATTGCCGCAGGGCGCCAAGGTCACCGCGACCGAAGGCTGGGGTGATGTTCCGACCTGCGCCGAGCAGGGCCTCGACATCAAGCAATATGAGCAGCCGCGCACGGTCTGGCTGCCGGGCAAGGTCACGCCGGAGCAGGCCGCGTACTATGTCGATCTCATGAAGAAGGTACAGGCGACGCCGGAATGGAAGGACTACATCGAGAAGACGTCCCAGGTCGACACGTTCCTGACCGGAGCTGACTTCGACAAGTTCATCAAGGAGGATCTTGAGCACCTCAAGCAGGTCGCGGGCGAGCAGGGCTGGCTCATCAAGTGAGCCGGCGCCACCGGGCAATGACGTCCTGTTATCTCGTGCCGAGCTGGAGCTTCCGATGATATCGCGCCGCGCTCTCGAACTGGCGACCGCCGCTCTCACCGGCAGCTTCGGTGTCACGGTCGTCGTCTCCAGCCTCGACAACGGCATCGGCTGGTCGAGTGCGGGCGTGGAGTCGGGCACATTCCCGTTCCTGACCGGTGTCATCCTCGTCCTCGGCAGCCTGTATAATCTGGCGCGCGGTGCCCTGCCGGGCGCGACGCTTGCAAGCGTCCCTATCGCCATCACGCCGACGGAGCTGCGCCGGCTTGCCGGCTTGTTCGTGCCGGCCGCGATTTTTGTTGCCGCGATCCCGCTCGCCGGGATGTACG
This sequence comes from Bradyrhizobium sp. P5_C12, assembly GCF_054049735.1. Classification (NCBI taxonomy): domain Bacteria; kingdom Pseudomonadati; phylum Pseudomonadota; class Alphaproteobacteria; order Hyphomicrobiales; family Nitrobacteraceae; genus Bradyrhizobium; species Bradyrhizobium sp. P5_C12. The sequence continues at coordinate 8,121 of NZ_JBFULU010000022.1, read as the reverse complement.
CCGCGTCGGCGCTGTATGTCTTTGCGGTGCTGGCGATCCCCAGACACCAATCCGTGCCGCGCGCGCTCGCCATGGCGGGAGCGACGGCGCTGGCGCTCTACGTCGTGTTCGAGCGGATGTTCCAGGTGTCCTTGCCGCACGGGGCGCTCGCCGCCGCGTTCGGACTCTGATGGAAGGCCGCGATGGATAATCTCCAGGAGCTCCTGCACGGCTTCAGCATCGCGGTCACGGTGCCGCATCTGGCGCTGATGGTGGTCGGCGTGCTGCTCGGCATTCTCGTTGGCGTACTGCCGGGGCTGGGTGCACCGAACGGTGTGTCGCTGCTGTTGCCGCTGACCTTCGGCATGCAGCCGGTCTCAGCCATCATCCTGCTCTCCAGCATGTATTGGGGCGCGCTGTTCGGCGGCTCGGTGACGTCGATCCTGTTCAACATCCCCGGCGAGCCGTCGTCCGTCGCGACCACCTTCGACGGTTATCCGATGGCACGCGACGGGCGGCCGACGACGGCGCTCGCCACCGCCTTCGGCTCGGCGGCGTTCGGCGCGCTGGTCGGCGTTATCCTGATCACCTTTCTCGCCTCATGGGTGGCCGAGGTCGCGCTCGCTTTCGGCCCCCCGGAATATTTTGCGGTCTATTTCCTGGCCTTCGCAAGCTTCGTCGGCATGGGCGGCGCGGCGCCGATCAAGACGGTCGTGGCGCTCGCGATCGGCTTTGCGATCGCCGCCATCGGCATCGACACGGTCTCGGGAAGCGTCCGCCTCACCATGGGGATCGACGAGCTGGTCAAGGGCGTGAACTTCGTCGTCGCGGTGATGGGCCTGTTCGGCATCGGCGAGCTTCTGGTCGCGGTCGAGGAGGAGTTTCACGCCCGCGCCGTCTCATCGAAGATCGATTGGCGCGAGGTGTTTCGCGCGGTCGCCCGTCTGCCGCGCCATAGCGTTGCATTGCTGCGCAGCGCGGCGATCGGATGCTGGATGGGGATCACGCCGGGCGGCCCGACGGCTGCATCCTTCATGAGCTACGGCATCGCCAGGCGCTTCTCGCGGCGTGGCCGCTACTTCGGGACGGGCGAGGTGGAGGGGATCATCTCGCCGGAGACGGCCGATCATGCCGCCGGCACCAGCGCGCTGCTGCCGATGCTCTCGCTCGGCATTCCCGGCTCGGCCACCGCGGCGGTCATGATGGGCGGCCTGATGATCTGGGGACTCAATCCCGGACCGATGCTGTTCGTCGACCAGAAGGATTTCGTCTGGGGGCTGATCGCCTCGATGTATGTCGGCAACATCGTCGCCGTGGCGTTGGTGCTGCTGACGGTTCCGGTGTTTGCCGCCCTGATGCGGATTCCCTTCGTCGTCATCGCGCCGTTGATCGTGATCATCTGCGTCGTCGGCGCCTATTCGGTGTCGAATTCCTATCTCGACGTCATCATGATGATGGGCTTCGGCATCGTCGGCTATCTCTTCAAGAAGCTGTTCTATCCGTTGGCTCCGCTGGTGCTGGCGATCGTCATCGGCGACAAGGCTGAGGATGCGTTCCGGCAATCGATGCTGATGTCCAAGGGATCGCTCGGAATCTTCTTCGCGAACCGTCTCGTGACCTGTCTCGTGCTGGCCGGCATAGCGCTGCTGCTGCTGCCGCTTGCGTTGCAGCTTGCGCGCTGGTTGCTACCCAAGCCCGTCGCGACCGGTGACGAGACCTCAAGCCAGGAAGAAAAGGTGATCATATGACCTTAAGGCCGCTCATTGCACTTGCGATGGGAGATCCCGCCGGCATCAGTCCGGAGCTGACGGCAAGGCTCGCGGCGCAGGACGACGTCCGCGCCCGCGGCCGGCTCGTCGTGATCGGCGACCGCCGCATCTTCGACGAGGGGGCGCGCATAGCCGGCATCAAGCCGGAGCTGAAGACAGTGGAGGAGGGAGCCGACTTTCGCGGGACGGAGGGCGATGTGCTGTTCGTCGATCTCGGCCATCTCGATCCCAAAGAGGTCGAACCGAAGACTGCGACCCTTTCCGGCGGCAGGTTCGCGCTTGCCAACTACAAGCATGCGCTCGAACTCGCCCGCGACGGCCGCGTCGATGCGGTCTGCTTCACCCCCTTCAACAAGCAGGCGATGCGGCTCGCCCGCGCCGAATATGACGATGAGATCGCATTTTCAGCCGAAGTGGCCGGCCTCAAGACGGCGGCGAGCGAATTCAACGTTCTGGGGCAGCTCTGGAACGCACGGGTCACCTCCCACATTCCGCTCAAGGACGTCGCCGCGCGATTGTCGGGCGAACGCATCCATCGCGCGCTCAAGTTGACCGACTCCTGCATGCGCAATGCCGGCTTCGCRCGACCGCGCATCGCGGTCGYGGGTCTCAATCCACATGCCGGCGACGGCGGCAATTTCGGCCGCGAGGAGATCGACGTCATCGCGCCCGCAGTCGCCGCCGGGCAGCGCGATGGCATCGCCGCCGAGGGACCGTTCCCGGCCGACACCGTGTTTCTGCGCGCCAAGGGCGGCGCCTTCGATGCGGTACTGACGATGTATCACGACCAGGGCCAGATCGCGATGAAGCTGATGGGCTTCGACCGTGGCGTCACCTTGCTCGGCGGCTTTCCGTTTCCGATCTGCACGCCGGCGCACGGCACCGCCTATGACATCGCAGGGCAAGGCATCGCGTCGATCGGCGCGAGCCGCGCCGCGGTGCTGCTCGCGGCGGAGATGGCCGGGCGTCGTGCTGCGTGACGAGGCGACGCTATTTCGCGATCGGCGTCGTCAGCTCCTTGTCGGCCGTATCCACCACGAACACGGCAAGCAGCTTCGCGGGCTCGGTCTCGCTGGCATTGGCGCTGACGGCGTGGCGGTCGCCGGGCCTCTCGGAAAAGTTCTCTCCCTTGTGAAAGACCTTGGCGGGGCCGTCATTGACCTGACTACGGATCGCGCCTTCCAGGACCGTGGCATAGATGAAGGCGGAGGGCGGGTGCATGTGGGCCGGTGAGGAGCCGCCGGGACCATACTCGACCAGCACGCCCTTCATGCTCTTGCCCGGGACATTTGGCAGTGCCTGGTCAAACACGACAGTCACCTTCGCCGAAGGCGCCGCCGATTCTGCTGCATGGGCACTCAGGAAAGATGCGGCATAAACCGCCGCTGCGATCAGCAATCCGCGCATGGGGACTTTCCTCCTCAGAGGTTCGCGAGCCAGGTTGCGAGCGGGATCTTTCCGAGCCGCGCCTCGCCGAGCGGGTTCAGCGATGTGTCGTCAATGGGGGCGCCGTAATACGGCGCCGTTGGGTCTCCCACCACCGGCCGGGCGTCGCCGGACGCCTTGAGGCGGCGTGCGATGAATTCATTGAAGGGGGCCTTCTCGGGTCCCGCGATATCGATCGTGCCGTTGAGCGGCCGGCCCATGGCGACCTCGGCGAGGCGATCGGCGACGTCTTCAGCCGCGATCGGCTGAAACAGTGCCGATGGGACGACGATCTTTCCTTCGATCGCACCCGTCTCGGCAATGGCGCCGAGGAATTCGAAGAACTGGGTGGCGCGCACGATCGAGTAGGGGATCGGCGAGGATTTGATGATGGTCTCCTGGGCGAGCTTGGCACGAAAATAGGAATTGTCGGGCGACCGTTCGGTCCCGACGATCGACAGCGCCACGTGATGCTTCACGGCTGCCGAGGCCTCTGCCGCAGCGAGATTCTTGCTCGAACGCTGGAAGAAATCGAGCACGGCGGCGGGCTCCCAGGACGGCGCGTTGGCAACATCGACGACGACATCCGCGCCCGCCAGCACTGCTGCGAGGCCTTCCCCGGTCACGGCGTTCACGCCTGATTTCGGCGAGGCTGCCACCGCCTCGTGCCCCTGCTGCTTGAGCTTCGCGACGAGCTTGGATCCGATCAATCCCGTCCCACCAATCACGACGATCTTCATGGCGCGTCTCCTCGCATGCGACGAGCGTGAGTGATCCCGATCCGTGAGCCGATCACGTCACGTCGCCCAACGTGATGCGAAGCGCAGCTTACCCGAGCAATGCGGCGAGCTCTTGCCTGTAACCGGCCTGCCTTGCCGGAAAATGCTTCAGAAAACTCGTTGCAGCGGGTTGGGCGCCGCGCCTGCCGCAGTCGGATCCAAGCCCACCGCAAAAGTCGGCTGCATCTGCTCAGCCCATTTGGAGGCGACGAAATTGCACCGAGATCAATGTTCTTATTGTACTGGTAATTGCACCGGTTCATATTGCGTGCATCGACCAAAATGCACCGAGATGTGGTCGCGCCCGACAAGGCGGAGAATGAGAATGAGCATGAATTATCTTGATGTGTTTCTGGCATTCCTAGGAATGACCTTTGGCCTGCCTTCAGTGCTGCCCGGCCTCTTTTTCCAGCGGAAGGCCGCGCCGCCTCGGACGTCGCAAGCGATGTCAACCGACGTCGGCCCAACAGCAACCGATGACGACGTCACGGCGACTTGAGCCGAGTCTCGCCCGCGATATTTCGGCGCGACGCGAGCTGAGGCGCGAGCGTGACGGTCATGGAGATGCGCAGATGGATTTGACGGTCGCCACAGTGATCATCGCCTTTTCCGGCGTCTTCCTGATCTGCTTCTTGAAGGGCGCATTCGGCGGCGGCTTCTCCATCGTCGGCATTCCGTTGCTGTCGTTCGTGATGGATCCGGTCACGGCGGGTGGCCTGCTCGCACCGCTCTTCATCGCCATGGACCTGTTCGCGCTGCGCTACTGGAAGCCTTCGACATGGTCGAAGCCGGACCTGGTGCTGCTGTTGCCCGGGCTCGTGATCGGCATTGCCCTCGGCTATCTCTTGTTCCGTGTATTGGACCATCGCGCCGTCGCGATCGTGATGGCGGTCGTGACGTTGATCTTCGTTGGCATATGGCTCGTGAGTGATCCGAAGGTGGTCATTCGTCCGCGCTCCTCGCCGAAGGCGGTTGCTGCCGGTCTTGCCTCGGGTGTCACGACCATGGTCGCGCATTCCGGCGGACCGCCGCTGGCGATGTACCTCCTGCCGCTTGGCCTCAGCAAGGAGGTCTACGCGGGAACGACGAGCCTGTTCTTCACGGTCGGCAACGCGGTCAAGGTGGTACCGTGGCTGTTGCTCGTGCGGCCGGCGGGCAACGTCTGGATCGTGATGGCGGCGTGCCTCTTTGCCATTCCCAGCGGCGTTTGGCTCGGCTGGCAGCTGCACGGAAAGCTGGACCAGCGGCAGATCTACCGGGCGTGCTACGGACTGCTGGTCGTGACGGCGTTGAAGCTGATGTGGGACGGAGTGTCTGGTTATCTCGGATAGGCTGCAAGTCGCTCCCCATCACGGCGCGACCATCGTTCGACAGCCCGCTCACAGATCACGCGATGATGTCATCATGCCGGTGTTTTGACGAGCGCAAAACACCAAGGAAAACAACACTTGGGCTACTGTGCATGGGGTTGTTTTCTCGGTTTTTGATCGAGGCAGTCGGCTCCGGCCTTCACGCCCCGCAGATGATCACGCCGTACCAGCCGAGGCCGCGATAGGTCTCATAGCCAGGCGTGGCGTGGAAGGCGACCAGCGTGCCTGTGCGGTCCTGGTAGAAGCCGGAGCGCTGGCCGTTCAGTGACAGCTGTATCCGCTCGCTGAGGATACCCTGGCCGTCGGAGGCCGCGATCACGCGAAAATTGGAATCGACCAGCAGCACGCGGGCCTTGTCGCTGTCGCCGACGCGGACCCCTTGCACGATGGCGCGCGCCTGCGCCTCCCAGTCGAAATGGATGGCGAGAACGCCGATCGGCGCGCCGTTGGCCTGGCCGCCGGCGCGCACGCTGGCGCAATACGTCGCCACCTGCGCGTTGCCGAGCAATGGCTGGTTCTCGACGTCGCCGGCGACATAGTCGTCGCCGGAGCGCAAGGTCCGGGCCTCACGAAACCATTTGGTGTGGGCGACGTTCTGGCCGACGGCGCGAAAGCGGTCGGCGCGGCCGTTGGCGATGACGTTGCCGTCGAGGTCGCAGAGCCAGAGATCGAGATAGACGGTGTAGGCGCCGAGGATCACGCCCAGGCGCTCCGACGCATGGGAGACGGCCGCAGCGCTCGGGGAAGCCGCGCAATCGACCACGGCGGAGTCGGTCGCCCACCAGCGCACGTCGCAGGTGCGCTCATAGAGGTTGCGGTCGATCAGCTCGATGGCATTCAGGGACAGATCGACCATGCGCTCGCCGCGCGAGCGCTGGCTCATGCGCTCGATCGAGGCGACGAGGTCGCCGGTGCGTTTTGTCAGTTGGGTCTCGAGTTCGCGGGCGATGGTCTCGACCTGCTGGCCGACGCCACGCACCTCCTGCGCCACCACGGCGAAGCCCGCGCCCTGCGCACCGGCGCGCGAGCTCTCGATCAGCGCGTTCAGCGCCAGCATCTTCATCTGGTTGGTGATCTGCTGGATCGACTTGGTCTTGTCGACCGCGATCTGGTTGACCTCCGCGGTCAACCGGTTGATCAGCGCGGAGATGTCGGAATCATCGTCGGGTTCGGTGGTTCCGTTCGCAATCGGCTTGGCTTTCAGACCCAGCGCAGCAGACATCGGGGGACTTCCCTTGGCAATGAGGCCTGATCTGCAAAGAACCCGGAACAACAAATTACAGATCGAATACGAGTCTTTTTCGAGGATTCCGCCTAACGCCTGCTTAATTTGCTGTTTGGCGGAATGCCTAAATGGTAGTCAATCCGGCCTGTACAGCGGCCATCCACCGCTTTGTGCCCGGTTGCCGTTGCAAATCCCGAGGGATTCCCGGCCAATCCCCTTAAGTGAGCGGCCGGACGCCTGCGTGAGGTCCGGTCCTCGAGTTCCCAACAGTCAGTCCCTCGAATCATGACGCCGCCGGCCACCACCTTGCCCGTCGAAGCGCCCCAGGCCTTCCTGGGTGTAGCGCGCTCGTTCACCGACAAGCTCTGGCGGGACCGGCTGGACGCGCGGGGGGCGGCCAAGGCGCTGGCTATCGTGCAGCGCCACCAATTGCCTGAGCTGCTGGCGCGGGTGCTGGCGGGCCGCGGCGTCGACGCCGATGCGGTCGCCGACTTCCTCGATCCGACCATCCGCAAGCTCCTGCCGGACCCGTTCACGGTCACCGAGATGGAGGCCGCGGCGAAGCGGATTGCAGACGCGGCAGTGCGGGGCGAAAAGGTCGCGATCTTCGGCGACTACGACGTCGACGGCGCCACCTCGGCGGCGCTGCTCGCCTGGCATCTGCGCCATTGCGGGCTCGATCCGCTGATCCACATCCCTGATCGCATCTTTGAGGGCTATGGCCCGAACGTCGAAGCCGTTCGCGGACTCGCGGCAAAGGGCGCCACGCTGCTCGTCACCGTCGATTGCGGCACCACCAGCATCGAGCCGCTCGCCGAAGCCAAGCGCCTCGGCATGTCCGTGGTCGTGATCGATCATCACCAGGCCGGCACGGAACTGCCGGTGGTCGACGCACTGGTCAATCCGAACCGGCTCGACGATCTCTCTGGCCTTGGCCATCTCGCCGCCGTGGGGCTGGTGCTGGTGACGCTGGTCGCGGTCAACCGCGAGCTGCGCCAGCGCGGCTTCTGGACATCCGAGATGCCCGAGCCCGACCTGCTCGGCATGCTGCATCACGTCGCCCTCGGCACGGTCGCCGACGTGGCGCCGCTGATCGGGCTGAACCGCGCCTTCGTCGCCAAGGGCCTGATCGCGATGCGGCGGCGCGACCATGTCGGTCACACCGCGCTGATGGATGTGGCGCGCCTCAACGGGCCGCCGGAGGCCTGGCATCTCGGCTTCATGCTGGGGCCGCGCATCAATGCCGGCGGCCGCATCGGCCGCGCCGATCTCGGCGTGCGGCTCCTGCTCGAGGGCGACAGCGTCGAGGCCGCGCGGATCGCCGCCGAGCTCGACCGGCTCAACAGCGAGCGCCGCGTCATCGAGCAGGCGGCGGAGGCGCAAGCCGAAGCCGAGGCGCTCGCCTCGATCGGGCTCGAGGACAAGCTTGGCGTCATCGTCACGGCCTCCGAAGGCTGGCATCCCGGCGTGGTCGGGCTCGTCGCCTCCCGGTTGAAGGAGAAATTTTCGCGCCCCGCTTTTGCCATTGCGCTGGAGCCCGGCGGCATCGGCACTGGCTCGGGCCGCTCGATTGC
>NZ_JBFULU010000021.1:0-130919 GCF_054049735.1 Bradyrhizobium sp. P5_C12 | reverse complement strand
CCTGTATGCTGCTGTGCGGTTCTTCCTGCGTGTGCTTTTCGCGCAGCGGACCGCGGGTGCCAGCCGGCACCCGGCCTTCCCTGCGCCCTCTTGGCTTAGAGGGTGGAGAGACGAAGCAAAGCTCGGGCGATAGGCGCCGCGAGAACGCGGCGCGATGTCCGCATCAATGATGTCCGCATGAATTGAGAGAGGCGCGCATGCCGCGTTTGCGCCGTTTCCCGGCCCCGTCGTTGGCTCGTTATCTGGTGTTGGCCATTGCGTGCACTCGCGCGTCGTCGCCGCTACTCGAAGACGGCGTCGAAGATCTCGACATCGACCAGCACGGGCTTGGTGATCACGGTTCCATCGGGCCGCAGCGTCTGTGCGCGGCGAAGCGTGGGCAGCACGATGCCGCCGAAGGTGTCGTGGGCCCAGGAGGAGTGTGCGACCTTCATTCCAAAGAGATCGTGGTCCATCCGCCGCTGCAGGGCGTTCTCGTCGAAATAGAAGATCTGCTCGGGCGCGAGCGTGACGAGGTGCGGGGGGAATTGCGCCCGCAGGCGCCGCCAGGTTTCGGCATTCTCGCGCCAGGGCGACAGCTCCTCCACCACGACATCGGGATGGGCGAGGAGAAATGGAGTCGTCAGATAATTCCAGATGGCGACGCCACAGAAGAAGACGAGGTGCAACTCGTCCGCCAGCATGTGCGCGTCGACCTCGGGAAATCCAAGAGTCGGGTTGCGCCAGGACCGCAGCACCTCGCCTTCCGGGCTTTCGATCGTGATCGTGTCCGGCGCGAACGAGCCGGACTGTTCTCCCCCGGTAATGCCGATGAAGCGAACCGATTGCGCCTGCGTCGACCCCTCCGCGGTCACATCCTTGAATTCCTTGGCATGTCCGGCGCTGGAGAACAGCGTCCCGCCAACGGAAAGATGCAGCGTGAAACGGCTCAAGCTGCTCCAGCGGGCCAAACCCCCGCTGGCATCGATCGCATCGTCAAGCAGTGCCATGTTTCGCCGCATCACCATGAAGTGTCACCACCATGGCGGGGCGCGTGCGGCTTGGCGTGTTAGATCTTGTTAGGAGTTGCAAGTGTCAGATGTTGAGGTATCCCGTTGAAGATGCTCTCAATTCAGAGCTCCCTGGAGCCCTTGGCGGCTTCCGGCTCGCGGCTCGCCGCGAGCCGGTAGCGTACCAAGGCGTTGACGCAGGGGTGACGTCGGGAGCCGATTGGGCTTCCATGTCGGACAGGTCGGCGACTGACGGAACCGCTGCGGCGCTCGACCGGTTGGAAGGCGGCAGGGGGCAAAGCCGAGGCCGCCTCGGTGCCGAAAACAAGCAAGGAGAAGTGAGATGATCCGCAAGGCGAAAGCAGTATGGAAGGGCACCGGCCGCGATGGCAGCGGCCACCTGTCGAGCGAATCCGGCGTGCTCGCCGAGACGCCCTATTCGTTCAAGACCCGCTTCGAGAACGAGAAGGGGACGAATCCCGAGGAGTTGATCGCGGCGGCTCACGCCGGCTGCTTCACCATGGCGCTGGCCTTCGGCCTTCAACTCGCCGGCTTCACGCCGACCGAGCTCTCGACGGAAGCAGCGGTCAGCCTCGAGCCCGAAGGCAAGGGGTTCAAGATCAGCAAGTCGGCGCTCACCCTGCGCGCCAAGGTGCCGAACCTCGACGATGCCGGTTTCGCCCGCATCGCCGGTGAGGCCGAGAAGAACTGTCCGGTCTCGAAGGTGCTCAACGCCGAGATCACGCTCGACGCCAAATTGATCTGACTGCGAGCTTGCAACATCCTGCCCATCCGGTTCTGGTCGGGGACGCTGAAATTGTTGAGGCTTCGGCGTCATCCCGAGAGGAACCGGATGGTCATCCGTAAAAAAGACCGGCTTACGCCGCACCGCGGAACGCGTATGGTGCGACAGGTGCTGAACGGACGGACCGGTCAATTGGGAGCTGATACATGACGACAGAGCGCGCAGTTTTGGCCGGCGGTTGCTTCTGGGGCATGCAGGATCTGATCCGCAGGCAGCCCGGCGTGATCTCGACCCGCGTCGGCTACACAGGCGGCGAGGTGAAGAACGCCACCTATCGCAATCATGACGGGCACGCCGAAGCGATCGAGATCATGTTCGATCCGGCGAAGACGGATTACCGGACGATGCTGGAGTTCTTCTTCCAGATCCACGATCCCACCACGCTCAACCGCCAGGGCAACGATCGGGGGACGAGCTATCGTTCGGCGATCTTCACCACGACGGACCAGCAGAAGCGGATCGCCGAAGATACGATTGCCGACGTCGAGGCATCGCATCTGTGGCCCGGCAAAGTGGTCACCGAGGTAACCCCCGCCGGCGACTTCTGGGAAGCCGAGCCCGAGCATCAGGATTATCTCGAGCGCTATCCCGACGGTTACACCTGCCACTTCATCCGGCCCGACTGGAAGCTGCCGCGGCGCGCGGCGGTGGCAGGAGGCTAGATCGCGTCGTTGCGCGATCGGTGCTCCATCAGGTTCGCAATTGCGCGATCAGATCGCGCGCGATGCGCATGTCGGCGATGTCTGCGCCCTCGGCAAACGCTCCGCAGACATTGTCGAGAACCGCGAGAGCTTCCCCGCTTTGGCCCGCGCCGATCCTGAACCGCGCAAGGCTGATCGCGCATCGAAGCTCCCAGAAGCGCGCGCCCTGCTGGATCGCGACGTCCATGGCCTCGCGAAACCGCGCCTCGGCGTCCCTCGCATGCCGCGCGCTCTTCAGCATCAATTCTCCCTTGATGCGGATCAGCTCCGGCAGATACCAGCGCTCCTGCCGGTCGTTGCAACGCGCCAATGCGTCCTCGATCACGTCAAGGCCGCGATCGACCTGACCGGCCTCTCCGAAACACGCCGCAAGTTCGCCAAGGAGGGGAAGAAAGCGTGGCAGGAAGCGCGCATCGCCGGCGCGATTGAGCTCTTCACTCAGCAGCGGCAGGCCCGTCGCGACGTCACCGCGCTTCGCAGTCACGGCGGCGTTGAAGGCGCGCGCCCACAGGCCCCACAGCCGGATGGCGTGGCGTTCGGCGTGCTCGAGCAGCGCCGTGCCGTGGCGTTCGGCGGCATCGAAATCGCCGGCCCAGAAAGCGATCGGGCAGGCGGCCTGTCCCAGCACGCTGCAGAAGGTCAGCGCGTGGCCGTCGGCGCGGCCTTCCTCGATGTTTCTGGCGGCGAGCGCCTGCGCCTGGTCGGCCAGGCCTTGAAGCCATAGGATGCGGGCCCGGAAATATTGCGTCGATATCCTGAGATCGAGCGGGAAGACCTTGGGCTTCTCCACGAACACATGCAGCGATGCGTTGATCCGGTCGATATGCAGCCGCGCCCCGGTCTGGTCTCCGAGATAATGCAGAGCCACCGCCATCAGCCGGTCCGCCAGCATGAGATCTGTCTTGTCGGGCGAGTTCGCTGCTGCGTCCGTGAAGCGATCGGCAAGCGCGCGGGCCTTGCCGAATTGTCCGTTGTTGAACTGGTCGATGCACAATCCCCAGAGCGCCCGCAGCCGGAAATCCTTGTCGTCGAGCCTGTCGGCCAATTCGAGGGTCGTCTCGAGGATCGGACGGGCGTCGCGCGCGCGGCCCTCGCCATACATCAGCGACCAGCCGAGCGCCGACAGCAGCTGCATGCGGATATGGTCGTCGCCGCCGGTGTCGCCGAGCGCTGCGAGAGCCGTCTTTGTGCGCTCGCGGCATTCGGCGAACAAGGAAAGGCGCACCCACAGCGTGACCGCGGCCGCCGTCAGTGCGATACCCAGCGCAGCGTCGCCGTCGGGTGCAAAGGCCCAGTCCAGTGCCGCGCGCACATTGTCCAGCACCGCGCCATGAGTGTTCAGCCATTCGGGCAGAGGAGTTGACGTGTCGGACTCCGCGCGCTCGAGCAAGTCGCTAAAATGCTCGGCATGGCGCCGCGCGAACTGCCTTGTTTCGCCGAGTTCGTTCAGCTTCCCGTGTGCATAGGTCCGTGTGGTGTCGAGCAGGCGATAGCGCAATGCCCGCGAGCCGGACGGGGCGATCAGCGATTTGGTGACCAGGCTGTCGATCGCTTCGAGCGTTTCCGATGCGCTGAGGCCGTCGCCCGACGCGACCACGGCAGCCGCCTCCGGTGCAAAGGATCCGACGAAAACCGACAGTCGTCGCAAGGTGGCGCTCTCGGCCGCAGGCAGGAGGTCGTAGCTCCAGTCGAGCGCAGCACTCAGCGTCTGGTGTCGCGGAACAGCCGTGCGCCGCCCTCGCCATTGCAGCGAAAAGCGACTGTCGAGCAGCGATGCCGTGCCTGCGATGCCGTACGCATTGACGCGACCCGCCGCAAGCTCGATGGCAAGCGCAATGCCGTCGAGGCGCCGGCAGATATTCGCGACGAGGGGCGCCTCTTCGGGGCTGAGCTGGAACGGACCCGAGTTCTGCGCAATGCGCTCGATGAAGAGTTGGGCCGCAGGGTAGGCGAGGACCTCGGCGACGTTCAGGCCGTCGCGCTCCGGCGGACAATCCAGCGGGAACAGCCGGAAGATCCGCTCCCCTTCGCTCCGGAACGACTCGCGGCTGGTTGCGAGAACGTGAAGCTGCGGCGCATCGCGAACGATGCGCTCGACCAGCGGCGCCAACGTATCCAGCACATGTTCGCAACCGTCGAAGATCAGCAGGACCGGGCTCGCGCTCAGGAATGCCAGCAGGCCCGGCATCGGATCCTCCGAGCTGATGGTCAGTCCGAGCGCGGAGGCAATGGTGGTTGCAACGAGATTGGCATCCCTCAGCGGACCGAAATCGACGAAGAAAACGCCTCCGCCGAAGTCCGCCGACCGGCGATGCCCGACGGTCACCGCGACCGCGGTCTTGCCGATGCCGCCGGGGCCGACCACGGTCATGAAGCGATGCAGCGAAAGTCCGTTCGAGATCTTCTCGACGACATCCTCTCGCCCGACCATCTTGGCGAGCGGTGCCGGGAGGGAGCGCGGAGGCGCGACTTCGGCGGCGGGCGGGACCACCGATGGGGGCGCCTGAGCGAGGGAGGCGACGAAGCAATAGCCGCGTCCCGGCACGTTGACGACGTAACGGGCGGATTTGCCGGTATCGCCCAGCGCCTTGCGCAACGCCGCGATGTGAAAGCGCAGACTGCCCTCGTCGACATTGACGTTGGCCCAGATGCGCTTGACCAGCACTCTCTTGTCGACGACTTCACCGGGGCGCTCGGCGAGGAAGATGAGGATATCGAGCGCGCGGCCGCCGAGATGAAGCGGCACGCCGTCTTTCTCCAGGAGCCGGGACCTTGGAAACAGCCGAAACGGCCCAAATGAAATGGCCGAGGCTTCGTCAGTACGATCTGGCACGCGCCATTGCCCCCTCGACGGGAGTCGAAAATTGTTGCTTCGGTCTAGCAGATCGAGGCGTTGAGTAAACTGGCCGAAAGCACAGTGGGGTACGGCCGAGTTCCGGCCAGGCCGCCTGATGCGCCGTATCGGCCATGCGGAAATATCGCTTTGAAACGAGGAACTTAGGTCAGTCTCCTCAAGTCGGCGGGACAGGTTGGATCGCTTGGCGCGGGTCTGCCGTGACGATGCGCGCCGAGAGCGCGACGAGAGCCATCAGCGCGGCCAGAAGCCAGAACGCCGTCGGCAGCCCGCCAATGCGGGCGATGAATCCGACGCCGGCGGGACCGATGAGAATGCCTGCATAGCCGGCGGTCGTGATGGCCGCGACGGCGAGGCCCGTGGGCATCGCCTTCTGTGTGGCCGCCCGGCGGAACAGCACCGGCACGAGGTTCGATGCACCCAGGCCGATGAGGAGGAAGCCAGTCATGGCGGCCGCCGCGACGGGGGCGGTGAGCAGGACCGCGAAGCCGGCGATCGCAAGCAGGCTGCCCCAGAACAATGTCGTACGATCCCCGATGCGGGCCACGACGGCGTCGCCGCCGAGCCGCCCAACGGTCATCGCGATCGAGAACACGATGTAACCGGCCCCGCCTTGCGCCTCGGAGACGAGGCCGGCGCCGATGACGAGCAGTGCGCCCCAATCCAGCATCGCGCCTTCGACGAGAAAAGTGATCGCGCCGAGCAGCGCGAGCAGAAGCACCGATCCATGCGGCAGCACGAACAGCGGTCCTTCCTGCGCCTGCGCCGAACGAAGCAGGCGCGGCCAGGCTATCAGCATGGCGATCAGCATCAGGACGGAGCAGATCAGCGTGCAGGCGAGCGCGCCGAGTTGCAGCGAGAGCAATAATGTCATCAGGGCTGATCCGGCGAAGCCGCCGATGCTGAACAGCGCGTGGAAGCCGGACATCAGCGGACGTGCCGCAGCCCGCTCCACTTCGACCGCGTGGATGTTCATGGCGACGTCGATGGAGCCGAGCGCGGCGCCGAATGCGAACAGCACCAGCGCGAGCGTTGCGGGCGCGCTCGCGATCGCCAGAAAAGGCAGCACCAGCGCCAGGCCGAGCCCGCCCGCGACGATGATCGGCTTGCTGCCGTAGCGTGCGCTCATGACGCCGGTCAGAAGCATTGCGACGACCGAGCCGATGCCGAGGCTGAGCAGGAGCAATCCGAGCACGCCGTCGTCGACGGCGAGCCGCGCCTTCGCGAACGGCACCAGCGGCGCCCAGCACGCGATGCCGAAGCCAGCGACCAGGAAGGCGAGCCGGGTCGCAAGGCGCGTTGCCGGCCGGTCGACAGAAGACATGAGGACTCCGGGGAATCAGAGGCGTGGCCGGCCGAGAAGCCAGAAGATTGCCGCGCCTTTATGGCCGAGACTCGCTCGCATCGTCCCGGCTGGCGTCCGACAGCAGCAGACGGACGCGAAGACCCCTGGGTGCGTTGTCGAGCAGCTGGAGCGTTCCGCCATGTGCGGTCACGATCGCCTGCGCAATCGAGAGACCGAGGCCAAATCCGGCCGTCTCGTCCATGGTGCGGGCTTCCTCGCCGCGCACGAAGGGTTCCAGCATCGCCGCCTTCCTCTCATCGGGGATCCCGGGACCGTCGTCGGAGACGTCGATGATGATCCGGTTCCCGGAAACCAGGAGCGCGACGCCGATTTCGGTTCCGAAGCGGGTGGCGTTTTCGACCAGGTTGGTGACCGCGCGGATGATCTCGTCAGGCCGCACGATGAAGGCGGCTCTGTCGGGGCCCAGATAGGTCACCGCGTGGCCGCAATCGGAAAACTGGTCGCAGACCATCTGGAGCAGCGCGGCAACGTCCACCAATGTCGGTTTGGCGGCGCTCTCACTGCGCAGCAGCGAGAGCACCGATTCGAGCATCGACTGCATCTGATCGAGGTCGCGCACGGTTTGCGTGCGCTGTGCCGGATCCTCGATATATTCCGAGCGTAGCCGCAGGCGTGTGATCGGGGTGCGCAAATCGTGGCTGATGGCCGCGAGCATTCGGGTTCTGTCGTTCATCAGCATGGTGATGCGTTCGCGCATCCGGTTCAGCGCTCTCGCTGCGGATCTGATTTCCTCCGGGCCGCTTTCGGGCAGTGGTGCGGACAACCGGTTCAAGCTGAAGTCCTCCGCCGCGCGCGCGAAGGCCGACAGGGGCGAACTGAGTGCGCGGCCGGCCCAGACGCCGAGCAGCGTCACGCTTGCCACCAGGAACAGGAGCGTGCTGGTCCAGAGGCCGCTCACGAAGGGCGGCATCTTGAATGATCCGATCGTGGCCTCGAGCACGGCGTCATTCGCCAAATAGAACCAGATGCGATTGTCTTCCGGCGCGGCGCCTCGGATGAGATCGGCCCGGCCGTTCAGCGACGACGGGATGTTCAGGGGCGTCCGCTCGGGCAATGGCACGGTGGAGGCGGAAACGGCGTCCTTCAATTGGAGTCTCAGCGCCGGAAAGGTTCGACTGATGCCTTCCAGGACGACACCGCGCTCCGCCTCCGGCGTATTGGCGATGATCCTCGCGATCAGCTCGAACTGCTCCACCGGCCTGTCCGCCAGCAACATCGGCCGATTGAGCAGAAGATATCCGGCGATCAGGACATGGATCAGGATCAGCGATCCCAGGATCAAGGCGGCGATCTGGCCGCTGATCCGCCTGAAGCTGAAGAGTGCGACGATGTCAGCAGTCCGGCTCATGCTTCCTCCACCACCGGCGTGAAGATGTAGCCGCCGGTGCGGACGGTTCTGATCACGGACGTGCCTTCCGTCTTGTCGAGCTTGCGGCGCAGCCGGCTGACCAGCACGTCGATGCTGCGTCCAAAGCCGCTTCCGGCGCGGCCGCGGGTCATGTTGAGAAGGCTGTCACGGGCCAGAATGCGACCGGACCGTTCGCAGAAGGCTTGCAGCAGATCGAACTCGGCGCTGGTCAGCGGCACTTGCGCGCCGTCGGGATCGCGCAACTCCCGTAACCGGAGATCGATCGTCCAGCCCTGGAACCTGAGGCGCGTTGCGCCGGCTCCCGCCACCAGTCCGCTCGATTGACGGCGCAGGACCGCGTTGATCCTGGCAAGAAGCTCGCGCGGGTTGAACGGCTTCGGCAGGTAGTCGTCGGCCCCCATCTCGAGGCCGAGGATCCGGTCGAGATCCTCGCCCTTTGCGGTGAGGATGATGATCGGTGTCGAGGAGTCCACGCGCAGGCGCCGGCAGAGACTGAGGCCGTCCTCTCCGGGCAGCATGAGGTCGAGCACGATCAGGTCGACCCGGTTCTGCGTCAGATAGCGGTCCATCTCCTTGCCGTTGGTGACCGCGCCGACCGAGAACGCGTGCTCGCGCAGATAGCGTGCGATGAGGTCCCGGGTCTGCTGATCGTCCTCGACGATCAAGATGGTTGGTGTGCTGTTGGCCATGAATGAGATCGTATCCGGAATGCCGGTCGTTGATCGATTTGCGGACGATTGTCTCGTCCGAAGAACTACGGTCATGGTGCAATCCTAAGGTCAGTCACGGCTCAGCGCCACTACGGGATCGAGGAACGCGGCGCGCCGGGCCGGGAAAAAGCCGAAGGCGATGCCGATCCCGGTCGAGGTCAGGAACGCCGCGCCGATCGAGAACATCGAATAACTGACCTGGAATCCCGGCGCCGCGAGGTTGATCGCGACGCCGAGCAGGATCGCGATAAGAATGCCGGCAATGCCGCCGATGGACGAGATCAGGGTCGCCTCCACCAGGAATTGCTGGAGGATGTCGCTGCGCCTGGCGCCGACCGCCATGCGGACGCCGATCTCGCTGATCCGTTCGGAGACGGACACCAGCATGATGTTCATCACGCCGATCCCGCCGACCACCAGCGAGATGACGGCGATTGCCGCCACCAGGAACGCCAGGGTCTGCGTCGTGCTCGTGATCGTGCGGCGAATATCGTCGGTGTTGAGAATGACAAAATCCTTGGTGTTGTGCCGCTGCGTCAGCAGCGTGGTCACCGCGTCCTGGGCGAGCGCGGTCGAGATCTCGTCGCTGATCCGGAGCAGGATGCTGCGAAGCGAACGGTCGCCCGTGAACTGGGCCTGCACGGTGGTGTAGGGAAGGTAGACCGACAGGTTCTGGTTCGAGCCGAAGCCGCCCTGCTGCTGGGCGATGACGCCGACGATGCGGCAGGGGACCTTGCCGAGCCAGATCACGCGGCCGATGCCCGCGGTCTGGTCATCGGCGAAGAAAGTCTTGCGGGTGTTGTCGTCGATGACGGCCTGCCGTTCGATGCCGCGGACGGCATCGGTATCGAACAGGCGGCCTTTGGCCAGCTTGGCGCCCTTGACCTGGAAGTAGCTCTCGCCGACTCCATTGACCAGGACGTTGGACTCGTTGCCGCGGTATCGAACCGTCGTGCTGGTCGAGACCGTCGGCGTGACGCCGGCGATGAAGTTTTGCCGGTCGAGCGCGCGAGCGTCGTCGAGGACGAGCGTCTTGATCTTGCCGGCGCGCGCATCGCCAAAATCCTTGCCCGGAAACACCTCGATCGTGTTGGTGCCGAGGCTTGCGATGTCCGACAACACCTTGCGCTGAGAGGCATTGCCGAGAGCAACCACGGACGACACCGCCGCGATGCCGATGATGATGCCGAGCATCGTCAGGAACGCGCGTAACCGGTGTGCGGCCATCGACACCAGCGCCATCCGCGACGCCTCCCGCAGGCGCCGCAATGCGCCGGGCCAGCCTGGGCCGCTGTCCCAGGACGTTCGGGATGCCGGAGCAGGCACGTCCGATATGTTTGCAGCCTCTGTCCGGCGGTCGGCGACGATCTTGCCGTCGCGCAGCTCGATGATGCGCTCGGCCCTGGCCGCGACGTCGGAATCGTGCGTGACGATGATGATCGTCCGCCCCTCGCCGTGCAGCTCCTTGAGGATCTTCAGGACCTCCTCGCCGCTGCGCCGGTCGAGCGCGCCGGTGGGTTCGTCCGCCAGAATGACCTCGGCGCCGTTGATCAGCGCGCGTGCGATCGAGACACGCTGCTGCTGGCCGCCCGAGAGCTGATTCGGGCGATGGCCGCGCCGGTCGTTCACGCCGAGCCTTGCGAGAAGCTGTTCCGCGCGCGTGCGACGCTCACGTGCCTTCATCCCGGCATAGATGGCGGGAATCTCGACGTTCTCGGCGGCCGACAGGTCACCCAGGAGATTGTAGCGCTGAAAGATGAAGCCGAAATGCTCGCGGCGCAGTGCCGCCAGCGCATCGGCATCGAGCTCGGAGACGTTCTTGCCGGCGACGCGATAGGCTCCGGATGTCGGACGATCGAGGCAGCCGAGGATGTTGAGGAGCGTCGATTTGCCCGAGCCGGATGAGCCGATGATCGCGACCATCTCGCCGGGCCGGATGCTCAGCGAAAGGTGGTCGAGCGCGACCACTTTGGTATCGCCGGCCGCGAACTCCCGATGGACGCTTTCGAGCACAATGATCGGATCGGTCACGTCAGGGGCCCCCTTGCGGGCCGCCCGGCATCCCCCGCGATGCGGTCCGGGTCTCGTCCGCCTCTCCGGTGACCACCCGCTCGCCCTCGTCCAGGCCTGATTTGATCTCGACAGTGGTGCGATCGTTGAGGCCGGTCTTGACCTCGCGCTCGCGAACGTCGCCGGACGAGCTCAGGGTGCGCACCGTGCTGCGGCCGTCGGACTTTCGCATCACCGCGAGCGCGGGAATGACCTTCACGCTTCTTGCCTCGCCGGTGACGATGTGCACCTCGGCGGTCATGTAGGTTCGCAGCGAAAGGTTCTTGTTCGGGACGTTGAAGACGCCGATGTAGTAGATCGCCGTGCTGGTCGAGCTTGATGAGCTCGAACTCGACGTCGTGGTGGTCGAGGAGAAGCTGGCATCGCTCTTGATCGATTCGGGCGCGGGCTCGATCTGGTCCAGCCGGGCCTCGTAGCGATGGTCCTGATCGCCCAGGATGGTGAAGTAGAGCGGCTGTCCCGGCTTGACCTTGACGATGTCGGCCTCGGAAATCTCCGCGCGAACGGTCATCGTCTCGAGCTGGCCGAGCACGACGATGGTCGGCGCGGATTGCACCGCGTTGACCGTCTGCCCTTCCTGCACCACGGTGGCCAGGACCGTACCGTCGATCGGAGCGGTGATGCGGGTGTAGTCGAGGTTCACCCTGGCCGTCTCGACGCTGGCTTCGGAGCCCACGATCAGGGCCTCCAGGGCGGCGATCTGGGCGCGGGTCTGGCGCACGGTCGCCTCCGCGCTGTCGAAATCTCCGCGCGACGTGGCGCGCTGCGCCAAGGTGGCCTGCTGGCGCGCCAGGTTCGCCTCGGCAAGCGCGAGCGTGGCTTCCTTCTCGAGCTTCTGTGCCCGGTAGTTCTTCAGCGACGCTTCCGAGCTGCGCAGGTCGTTCTGCCTGGTGACGGGGTCGATCTGGGCGATGACGTCGCCGGCCTTGACGCTGTCGCCGACGCGAACGTTGAGCGCGGTGATCCGGCCCGACACCTGCGCGCCGACGGCGGTCAACCGCGCCGGCTTGAGCGTCCCGCTCGCGAGCACTTCCTCGCGGAGGTCGGCGACGGTGACGGGCGAGGTGATGTAGGATTGCGCCTTGCTCGATGTGCCCGGGAAACGCGTGGCCGCGACGACACCGGTCGCCACGGCGGCAATTATTGCGGCGGCGATCTTCAGTCGCCTGGCGGTGATGATATCAGTCACTTGACCGTCTCCCGCAAGTGAGGCCCGGTGTTGGCGTCCACGATGATCGGCGTCGACACATCGACCGGATCGACCCAGCCGCCGCCGAGTGATTTCGCGAGAGCAATGTAGTCCTTGGCGGCCGACACCTTGCTCTGGATCAGCGAATCTTCCGCCGAATAGAGCGAACGCTCGGCGTCCAGCACGTCGATGAAGCTCGCGCTGCCGGTTTCGAACAGCGATCGCGACAATCGCGCCGCCTCGCGGTAGTTCTTCGCCGCCTCCGTCAGCTTGGTGGCGCGCACGCGTTCGCGCGACAGCGAGACCAGGGCGTTCTCGACGTCCTCGAGTGCGGTGAGCAGGGTCGAATGGAACGTGGCGAACGCCTGGTCGCGCTGCGCCTCGGCGATCCTGACTGTTGCCTGCCGCTTGCCCGCATCGAAGACCGGCACCGTGACCGAAGGCCCGACCGACCAGCTGACGCTGGAATACTTTGCGAGATCGCCGACGCGCATCGCAGAGGTTCCGACCGAGCCGGTCAACGACACCGCCGGGTATCGGTCGGCTTCGGCCTCGCCGATCTTGGCGGTCGCCTGCGCCAGCTTGCGTTCGGCGCTTGCCACGTCGGGGCGGCTCAACAGCAGATCGGCGGGCAGGCCCGCGGGCAGCGGCATGCGCGGGGCAGGCACGGGCGCGGATTGCGCCAGCAGCGAGGCGACGCCGTCGGGCGGCCGCCCGAGCAGGATTCCGAGCCGGTGAATGTCGGCGGCGAGCGCGGCCTGATAGGTCGGAACGTTCGCTTCGGTGCTGGCTGCCTGCGCGGTTGCCTTGGCGAGATCGACGGCGTTGCCGCTGCCGGCGTCGTATTTGCTGCGCGTGAGCCGTTCGGTGTCGCGCTGCGAGACCGCCGTGCGTTGCGCCAGCGCGATCCGGGCCTGATAGCCCCGCGCTTCGACATAGTAGGCGGCAACGTCCCCGATCAGCGTGACGAGGCTGTCCCGCAGGTCTTCCTCGGCGGATTGCTCCCCGCGCAGCGCGGCTTCGATGCTCCGCTGTGTGCCTCCGAACAGATCGAGCTCCCAGCTCGAATCGAAGCTCGCCTGGTGAAGCGCGTAGGGCGCGCTGTCGACGAGGACGGAGGCGGACCCGGCGCTCGCCTTGTTGTCCGTCACCGAGGCCGTGCCGCTCACGGAAGGAAACAGGCCGGCGGTGGTCTGCTGGACCGTCGCGCGCGCCTCGCGCACGACCGCCTTCGCCTTTGCGACGCTCGGATTGGCTTCGACGGCCTGCTCGATCAGCCGGTTGAGCAGGGGATCGCGCAGGCGCAGCCACCAGCGATCCAGCTTGCCGGTCTCACCTCGAGAGGCGGATTTGACGCTCCAGTGCGAGGGCAGGTCCAGCCTGGGCGGGCCGGCATAGTCGGGACCGACTGCGCAGCCTGTCATTGAGCCGCACAGCATCAGCGCGACGCAGACTGATCCGGCGCGCGACAGGGCGGCGCGTAACGGGGAGGGCGTCGGATGATGTTTCTCCTTTGCGGATGACACGGGGACTACGACGAACGAGTGTGACGGCATAAAATCGGCTGAAATCCATTGGCCTGGCCCAGGGGGAAGCTGGCAGCGCTCGTAGCCCGTCGAGGGGCCGGTCGCGCCGAGGGCGAGGCGGGGGTCACTAGCCGGGCGATCGTGGCGTTTCGGCAGGCCGAATGTTGCTGAATGTAAACAGGCGTTGCCGGGTATCTCCTCGCCATCGGCAGCTGCCCGGGACGCTGCAAGCCTGTCACCAGGAAATCGGGATTCGCTGCGCAAATCCGCCCAGATCCGAGGCGGGGCTAAGCGGCTGGCGGTCGAGCGGCCGATTGTTGTTCTCCCGGGCGAACGAAGAGCCGGGCGGAAAGGCGTAGTCGCTGAACTTGCGATCGCCGGGCAGCACCTCGGTCCCGCCATCCAGCCACGACCGCCTGCTCACATAGATGCGCGTATGCGGACCGGACTGGTACGATCGGTTGGGGCCGTGCCGACCGTACTCATAGACCGCATTCTGCACCGTCTGTTGCCGATCGCGCTTGCCTTCGGTAGCGGCATGAGAGGTTACGGTCGAGGTGAGGACGGCGACCAGCACCATTCTGGTCATGACAAACGCGTTCATCGAACAACATTCCATGTGAGCTTCCTGACGTCGATGCCTCTCGCATCGGCTTCCCGACGTGTAAAGAATTCACTCTTTGCGCGATGTTGCTGAGCACTTGTGCGGGCGGAGGCGAGCGCAGTCACGGCAATGCCGGGTCGTCCGCACCCGAACGGGAGGGGCGATAGTCGCAGCCGTTGCGCTCGCGCGCGTCGCCGCGACCGATCGGCCAAATCAAATTCAACGACCGGAAACAGTACAGCAACCTCAAAGCCACACCGCGGCCACAGCCGTTTCGTCTCAGAGCAGTCAGGTGCTCTTGAGGTGTGGAATGTCGGTTTTGCGGGCCTGGCTGATCGCGGTGGCGATGAGTGGTGTATCGATTGCGGGGTCACTTCCCCTTGTGCTGCTGCCGCAGGCGGTGGCCGCGCAGGCCGCGGAGGCGATCGTGATCGAGGGCAATCGCCGCGTGGAGGCCGATACGGTCCGCTCCTACTTCAGGCCCGGTCCAGGCGGGCAGTTCGATCAGCCGGCCATCGACGACGGCCTGAAGGCGCTGATTGCGACCGGCCTGTTCCAGGACGTCAAGGTCGCTCGCGGCCCCGGCGGCCGCATCGTGGTGTCGGTGGTGGAAAATGCCGTGATCGGGCGCGTTGCGTTCGAGGGCAACAAGAAGATCAAGGACGAGCAGCTCTCGGCCGAAATCCAGTCCAAGCCGCGCGGGACCTTCTCGCGGGCGATGGTGCAGTCCGACACGTTGCGGATCGCCGAAATCTATCGCCGTTCCGGCCGCTACGACGTGCGCGTCACGCCGGAGATCATCGAGCAGCCGAGCAACCGCGTCGATCTCATCTTCACGGTCGAGGAGGGGGCCAAGACGGGCGTCAAATCGGTCGATTTCATCGGTAACAGCGCGTTCTCGGCTGCACGCCTGCGCGACGTGATCAAGACGCATGAGAGCAATCTGCTGAGCTTCCTCGGCAACAACGACCTCTATGATCCCGATCGGGTCGAGGCCGACCGCGACCTGATCCGCCGCTTCTATCTCAAGAACGGTTTTGCCGACGTCCAGGTCGTGGCCGCGCTCACCGAATACGATCCGGAGAAGAAGGGCTTCCTCGTCACCTTCAAGATCGAGGAAGGTCAGCAATATCGTGTTGGGTCGGTGAATTTCCGTTCCAGCATTCCCAATTTCGACGCGAACTCGCTGCGCGCCTTTTCGCGCGTCAATGCCGGATCGCTCTACAACGTCGAATCGGTTGAGAAGTCGACCGAAGAGATGCAGATCGAGGCGTCGCGCCGCGGCTATGCTTTCGCCCTGGTCCGGCCAGGCGGCGACCGCAATTTCGAAGCGCACACGGTGTCCGTCGTCTTCAATGTCGACGAAGGACCGCGCACCTATATCGAGCGCATCAACCTTCGCGGCAACACCCGCACGCGCGACTACGTGATCCGGCGTGAATTCGATCTCTCGGAAGGCGATGCCTACAATCGCGCGCTGGTCGACCGCGCCGAGCGCCGGCTGAAGAACCTGGACTACTTCAAGAGCGTCAAGATCGTGACGGAGCCGGGCTCCTCCAGCGACCGCGTGATCCTGATCGTCGATCTCGAGGAGAAGTCGACCGGCGATTTCTCGATCTCGGGCGGTTACTCCACCAGCGACGGCGCGTTGGCCGAGGTCTCGATCTCCGAGCGCAACCTGCTCGGCCGCGGACTCTACGGCAAGGCGTCCGTCAGCTACGGTCAATATTCACGCGGCATATCGCTGTCATTCGTCGAACCGTATCTGCTCGACTACCGCCTCGCCCTCGGCCTGGACGTCTCCTATCGCCAGCAATTGGCGAACAGCTACACCAGCTACGGCGTGACGACGCTGGGATTCTCGCCGCGGCTTGGCTTTGCGTTGCGCGAAGATCTCTCGCTCCAGCTCCGCTACTCGCTCTATCAGCAGAGCATCACGCTCGCCAGCGCATACAACAACTGCAACAACAACGCGTCCAATGCGTCGCTGGCGTATAATCCGACGCCGGCCTACATCAAGAGCGTGCTGGGCGGTGTGGATCCGACCAATTCAACGGATTCGGGGGTCTATGGATACGGCTGCTACGGTGACGGCGAGTCGAGCCTGCCGGTCCGGAAGGAACTGGCGAACGGCGCGACATGGACTTCGGCGCTCGGCTACACGCTGACCTACAACACGCTCGACAACACCAAGAACCCGACCGACGGTCTGCTGATCGACTTCAAGCAGGATTTCGCCGGCGTCGGTGGCGACGTGACCTATCTGAAGACCGCGGTGGACACCAAGTACTACACGTCGCTCGTGTCCGAGATCGTCAGCGTGATCCATCTTCAGGGCGGCATCCTCAGCAAGATCGGCGATCAGGATCTGCGCATGCTGGATCATTTCCAGATGGGTCCGAACCTGGTGCGCGGCTTCGCGTCCAACGGCATCGGCCCGCGCGACATCACCTATGCAAGCTTGGGGGCCACCGGCGATGCGCTCGGCGGCACGAAATACTGGGGCGCGTCCATGGAGCTGCAGATGCCGTTCTGGTTCCTGCCCAAGGAGGTCGGCCTGAAGGGCGCGGTCTACGCCGATGCCGGCTCGCTCTGGGGTTACCAGGGGCCGACATCATGGTCGGCCACGGGCGAAGTCAACACGGCGGCCTGTCCGACCTGTGGACTGCAATATGACGACGGCAATGTGGTGCGGTCGTCGGTCGGTGTCGGCCTGATCTGGGCCTCGCCGTTCGGCCCGCTGCGCTTCGACTATGCCGTGCCGCTGTCGAAGGGCAAGTACGACACCGTGCAGGAGTTCAGGTTCGGCGGCGGCACGTCGTTCTGATCGGGCTGAGCACGCCGTGCGTCATGATGGATTCGACCTGTCCTGACGCAGGCGTTCGTTCGTGGCGCCGCCGGGACCTACGCCAGCCCGAGGCCGCCATCGACCGCGATGACCTGACCGGTCGTCCATGCCGAGGCGGATCCGGCGAGCCGCACGATCCATTCCGCGACGTCATCGGGCACGCCGCGGCGGCCGAGCGGTATGCGTGCGCGCTCGTGCTCCTTGATGGCCTCGGCCTGTTGTGACGAGAGGCCCATCATTCCGGTGAGCGCGCCCGATTCCGTCGGACCGGCCGCAACGGCATTCACCCTCACGCCGACCGGCGCAAGCTCCAATGCCCAGCAGCGGGTCAGGTGTTCCAACGCTGCCTTGCTGGCAGCGTAATGGGACAATTGGGCGGCGGGCCTGTGGCCGAAGGTGCTGGAGACGTTGATGATCGTGCCGCGTGTCTCCTTCAGATGCGGGAGCGCGGCAGCGGCGAGCAGGCTTGGGCCGAGCACGTTGACGGAGAAGATGTCCGTGATCCGTTCGGCCGTTGCATCCGCCAGCGGAAGGATCGCGCCGGCACCGGCGTTGTTGACCAAGGCGTCCACACGGCCCCAGAGGTCGATGGTCTTCGCGACCGTGTGCCTTGCGTCGTCGGCGGAGGCGGCATCCGCAACGATCCCCACAATGTTCTCGTGTTCGGCGACCGTGTCCTCGATCGGACTGGGGCGGCGGCCCGTGATCAACACCCTGTCGCCTTGCCTGGCGAAACGCAGCGCCGCCGCCCGGCCGATGCCTGAGCTGCCGCCCGTCACGATGATGACCTTTGCACTCTGCATGTTCGATCTCCGATTGCGGTTTGGTGGTTCGTTGCGAGCCCAGGAACGGTCGATCCTGAGCGGGCCGCGTCCTCGACGGGCGCGGCCCTTGTGCGAGCGGTGATCAGAGCTCGGTCACGCGTTCCGGATCGGCCGCGGCCAGCGCTGCGGCGCGTTCGGCCCGGGGCGGGTAGATCCAGACGGTATTGATCTCCTGCTTGGTCTTCTTGGCGGTTTCGCCGACCATCTCCACCGTCCGCTCCCAGCCGCGCGTGAACAGCGCGCCGGCTTCTCCGAGGTCGAGGCAGGTGACATAGGCCTTCTGATGATAGCGCCTGGTCGACACGCCCAGGAGTTCGGCGGCGGCGTTGTTGCCGGCGAAGGCGCCCATCCGCGTCGCGTGCTGGCACGACATCAGCGCGTAATTGCCGACATCGTCGCATGCCGCGCGGGCGGCATCGCCGGTGGCAAAGACCCCGGCTACCGCGGGCACGCGCAGATCGCGGTCGACCAGCAGCCGGCCGAACTTGTCGCGTTCGGCAGGGATCTGCGCGGTCAGTGGAGCGGCACGAATGCCGGCCGCCCAGATCACGGTCGCGGCCTCAATGTGCTCGCCGCTCGACAGCGTGACGCCGGATTTGTCGAGCGAAGCGACGCCGGCGCCGAGCCGGGTCTCCACTCCGAGCTTGCGCAGCGCATCTTCGATGACGGGGCGCGGACCCGGGCCCATGTCGGGCGCAATCGCCTCGTTGCGATCGACGATGATCACGCGCGGCTTGGCGTCCCTGCCGAGAATCTGACGCAGGCGCGCAGGCATCTCGGTCGCTGCCTCGATGCCGGTGAACCCGCCGCCGGCAACCACGACGGTGTCGCGTGCGTTCGAGGCCGGCCGGTTCGCCAGCCCGTGCAGGTGCCGGTCGAGGGCGATCGCATCTTCGAGCTGGTCGACGCTGAAGCCGTGCTCGGCAAGGCCGGGAACGTTGGGACGGAACAGCCGGCTGCCGGTGGCCACGACCAGCCGGTCATAGGTAAGCTGCTTCCTTGCGCCCTCGGCCGCCGCGATCTCGACCACCTTGGATCTGGTGTCGATCGTCTCGGCACTGCCTTGCACGTAGACGACGTCGATCGCCTTCAGCACGTCCTGGAGCGGCGCCGTCAGCGTCTCGGGCTTCGACTCATAGAGCCGCGGGCGTACCACCAGCGTCGGCTCGGGTGCGACCAGCGCGATCTCGAGCTTCTCGGGCGAAACGCCGTGGATGTCGCGCAGCCGGGCGGCGGAGAGGGCCGCGTACATGCCGGCGAAGCCGGCACCAATGATCACGAGGCGCATGTCAATTACTCCTTGGTTGGGGTATTCGAGTGAAGGCGTGGGACTACGCCGTCACGAATTTGAGCAGGTCGGCGTTGATGATGTCGGGATGTGTCGTGCACACGCCGTGCGGCAGCAGGTCGTAGATCTTCAGGGTGCTGCGCTTCAGGAGCCTGGCCGACAGTGGGGCCGAGTCCGCCACAGGCACGATCTGGTCGTCGCCACCGTGCAGGATGAGAGTCGGCACGGTGATGCTCTTCAGGTCCTCGCTGAAGTCGGTCTCGGAGAAGGCTTTGATGCAGTCGTAATGCGCCTTGGCGCTGCCCGTCATGCCCTGGCGCCACCAATTCCAGATGATGGCTTGCGATGGCTCTGCGCCCGGCCGGTTGTAGCCGTAGAAGGGGCCGCTCGCGAAATCGAGATAGAACCGCGATCTGTTGGCGGCGAGCTGGCGGCGCAAGCCGTCGAACACGTCGATCGGCAGGCCGCCGGGATTGGCTTCCGTCTTCAGCATCAAGGGCGGCACGGCGCCGATGAGCACCAGCCTGGCCACGCGATCGCCGCCATGGCGCGCGACGTAGCGCGCGGCCTCGCCGCCGCCGGTGGAGTGGCCGACGTGGACGGTATTGCGAAGATCGAGATGCTTGACGACCGCTGCGACGTCGGCCGCGTAGTGGTCCATGTCGTGCCCGTCGCTCACCTGGCTCGAGCGGCCGTGCCCGCGTCGATCATGCGCGACGACGCGAAAGCCCTTGCCGAGGAAGTACAGCATCTGGGCGTCCCAGTCGTCGGAGCTCAGCGGCCAGCCGTGGTGAAAGAAGATCGGCTGCGCGGACTTCGGTCCCCAGTCCTTGTAGAAAATCCGCACGCCGTCAGTGGTGGTGACCGACGTGATGGCGCCGCTTCCTTCGGTGGGGCGAGGCGAAGCTTTCGTCTCCTCACCCGCCGCCGAGGTTGAGCGGACGGTCATCGAAGCCGCGTACATCAGGGTGGTCGCGAGAATTTTACGCCGCGAGGTGTTTGCAAGCCGATTGACAGAGCTGATCCAGGCCATTTGCTCGTTCCCGTTACATTGCTGTGGACGGGACGAACATTAGCGAACCGGCTGTGCCGGCGACCCAGCGCGATTGAGGTCATTGCAGCGCGATTGCTGCTAACGCAGTCGTCTGCGCCAATCGCTGGGGGTCTCGCCGGTCAGCTTCCTGAACGCAGCGGCAAAGGCGGTCTGCGAGGAATAACCGAGCGCCACTGCGATCGAGATCACCGACGCGTCGCTGTCGCGCAGCATGTTCATGGCCTGCTCGAGCCGGTGTTGGCGCAGCCAGGCGTGGGGCGAAAGCCCGGTGCTGTCCTTGAAGGCGCGGCAGAAGTGGAAGCGCGACAGGCCGGCGTCCGAAGCGAGCGCCGCGAGCGAGACGTCGGCATCGCTGTCCGAACGCAAGCGTTCGATCGCACGAAGCAGCATCTTTGGCGGCAAGCCACCCCTGGCCGGCTGAACCGACGCTGGCGAGCCGGTGTGCGCAACCAGGAGGCGCGTGGCCAGGAGGTCCGTCAGTTGTTGCCTGAACAGCGTATCCAGGGCGTCATTGCCCTCCAGGACGTCGGCCGCGCTGAGGAGCAACCGGGACGTAACGGGGTCGGGATGCGCCGTTCGTTCCAGAAGATTGATCGGCGTGGCGGTGTCGGCCTCGTCGGCGACGCGTTCGAGCGTTGCGTGAGGAAGATAGAGCTGAACGACATTGACAGGTTTTGGAATATC
Organism: Bradyrhizobium sp. P5_C12; assembly: GCF_054049735.1. Taxonomy (NCBI): domain Bacteria; kingdom Pseudomonadati; phylum Pseudomonadota; class Alphaproteobacteria; order Hyphomicrobiales; family Nitrobacteraceae; genus Bradyrhizobium; species Bradyrhizobium sp. P5_C12. The sequence continues at coordinate 110,038 of NZ_JBFULU010000021.1, read as the reverse complement.
CCACCGGGAGCTCGATCCTTCTGGAATGACGATCACGACCCCGGGACGAAACGTTCCGATCGCCACCGATCGTCCCGACCGCCGCTCCATGCGTTGCAGCGTGCCGTTGTAGGCCATGATGACGTGGTGGTTCATCGGCTCGACGACCTCGTGCAACGGGTCGTGCATCCAGTGGGCGATGCCGGCACCGGAGGCGTCCAACGCCATGCGAAATGGTGTGGTCCCGAGCACACGCGCCATCTCGACATCGGCGCGACGCCGGTCGTCGCCCCCCCGGACATCGTGGCGCGTCTCCGGCGCGATGGGCGGCTCCTCCGGGGACTGTCGCAAAATGGGCTTGCTCATGGGCTTCCGTTCGTGTTGAGAGGGGGCGTTTACGCCGCGCCGTGCGCACCCATGGCACCTGCTTTCGGCGTGCTGCGATCATGAGCAGCGACAGCGGGAGATTGTCGTTCGCGACGTCAGGTCTGTTGCAACCCGAGTTCGAGCGTTCTAGGCGGCACGAGAGGTCCGCGTCTTTCCTGAAGCTGCGCCGCGTTGCCTGATTCTGCTTCGAGGGGACCCTTGCCCGGCGATGTGAGACGCCGTGACGCATTTCGTCGTGCGTTTGTGAAAAGTCGTGATGGGATTCAGTGGCGCGTGTGGGGGCGGAACCATGCTGGATTTGTTACAAAATTGTCTTGCTGGCCGCCCAGGCGCGCCGGGGCTGGCTACCGCTCGCTGCGTGGCCGAGCGTGGACAGCCGTTCGCGAATATCCGATAATGGGATCCTGAAGTTGCGGGGCTGTGGCCTGCCCTGGGAATTCCACAGAAAGGTTCTATCCGATGACGCAGGCCGGCGCTTATGGACAGCGGCTCGGGAAATTCCTCCGCCTCGAAGACGCTCCGCCCTCGCTGATCACGCGTTCGCTGCGCAGCACCGAGCTCGCGGTCACAGAAACCCGGAATGACAACCCGACGCCGGGTCTGTCCGGCTCGCTGACCGCCGAGGACGCCTTTCTCGTCAGCCTGAAGCTTCACGACTATCCGGACTGCGAGCTCTGGGAGAGCGGCAAATGCGTCATGAAGGCGGATGTCCACGCCGGGACGACGTATCTGTATGACCTCAAGCGCGACCCACGCTACGTCATCGACAAGCCGTTCCACTCACTTTTCTTCTACATCCCGCGGTCGGCCCTCGACGGCATCTCCGAACAGTCCGGCGCGCCGCGCGTGGACCAGCTCGATTGTCGTATCGGCATCGGCCATGACGACGCAGTCATCCGTCATATCGGCGCCTCGCTCCAGCAAGGGCTGCGGCGCCCGGACGAGACCAACCAGCTTTTCATCGATCACATGATGCTGGCGCTGACTGCACACGTCGCGCAGACCTATGGCGGGCTCGAACGCGTTACCGAATCCAGCCGCGGCGGTCTCGCCCCGTGGCAGGTGAGGCGCGCCTGCGACAGGCTCGAGTCCGACCTCGGGGGCAAGCTCGCATTGCAGACCATCGCGGCCGAGCTCGGCCTCTCGATCAGCCATTTTTCGCGCGCATTCCGCATCTCCACCGGACTGCCTCCGCATCAGTGGCTGCTGCATCAGCGCGTGAAAGCCGCCAAGCAGTTGATGAGCGTTCGCGACCTGCCGCTCTCGGAGATCGCGATATCGGCGGGATTCGCCAATCAAAGTCATTTTACGCGGATATTTTCCGCGCTGGTCGGCGTCAGCCCGGGCGCGTGGCGGCGCCAAACGCTAGGCGGTTCGGACGGCGTGAGGTGATCTCGGCAAACGCCGGGCGCCTGTTCCCGTCAGCGACGCTTCGCGAGTGAGATGGTGTAGGCGGCGCGCCGCGCCGCGAAAATCTCGTCCGGCGGATGGGCGATGCCATCGGCGAGATTTGCCGGATTGAAGATGGATGCGTCGCAGGCCTCGCTCGGCTCAAGCCCCGTGATGACGATCGTACCCAGCCGCACCTCTTCGCGATTGTCCTCGTCCGGCCAGCGCGCGGTCACGTCCATCGTGGGATCGCCGGGACGGTCGAGCAGGGCCATCACGTTGAACCGAACATTGCCGGCAGTGATCCGCTTGTGCAGATCATCGCGCAGGAAGTCGGCCGGCTTCGTCTCGGCCTCTTGCTCCGTCAGGGTGATGTCACCGCGGGCCGGAACGATCTTGAACTTGATGAAGCGCGTCTCTCCGTTTGTGTTCGTCGCCGGAAAGGCGTGTACGCCCCAATAGGTCGTGCCGGCAAAGCTGCCGGGCAGCGGACGCGCGGCGATATAGTCTGCCTGATGCAGCGTTTCCGGATTCGCCGCCGAGAACGCCTTGATCTTCTCGATCGCCGGTTTGCCATCGGATCCGGGAATGCGCACCGTGAGGAAGGCGAGCATCTGATCGAGCGTCCTGGCGAAATGCACCGGCGCGCTTTCTGCGAGAATGTCGGAGCGATGGCCGTCGTCGCCAAGCTTGAAGCTGAAGCCGCGCAGCACGAGGTTGTTGGTGTCAGCCACGTTGGGATTGCCGCCGCCCACCGAGAAGCGCGCCAGCACGCGCGAGGGCTTCGTGAAGCTGAGGGATCTGGTGATCTCCGCCGCGCGATCCGATGGGGCATAGGTCCCGCGAACGCACCAGCCTTTGGCAAAACTCGCGCGCACCTTCGGCGGATCGCCGGCGACCATCTTCAGCGCGTCGACGATGGAGGCGGGCGTTGCTGCGCCGCCTGCGAGTTCGGACATAGGGGTGCCCCGGAGTCAGTCGTTTTCATCTATGCTGTAGACGTCATGAATGTCCGTCGTCTTTCCCAAAGCAATCATGTCTTGCTCATTCCGCTCAGCGAGTGAAGCGCGAGTTGCGCCGACGCTTGCGAGCCGAGTGGCAGCTTTTGCCGGGACAGGTTGCGCCGATAGCGGCGGCGAGCAGATGTCCGATCAATCAGGGGATGGCGGGCTGTGTCTCGACCAGCGGCATCCAGCCGGCCTCGCTGCGCTGGAACAGCGGACACCCGTAGACCGCGCGAACCGGAAGCGGCGCAGACAGTGCCGCGGTCGTTACCTCCCAGCGATTGGTCTGCTTCATCGCGACGACCATGCCGGCAATCTCGGCGCCGATCTTCCGCAACAGACGCACGGCGGCGACCGCGGTCGCGCCGGTCGAGATTGCGTCATCGACCAACACCACCCGGCGGCCTTCGATCAGGGGCAGCAGATTCGGATCCAGCCGCAGCTTTTTCCCGGCCTCGGGGCTGGTGATCGAAGTCACGGGCTCGGACAGCGCGTCATCATACCAGAATTTGCGGGAGTATCCGAGCGGGACATAGCGCGCCTGTCCGAGCCGTTCGGCCACCAGCGATGCAAACGCAAGACCCAGCGTCGGCAGCCCGACGATGATCTCGGCGTCGAATGCGCGCGCCTGTGTCGCCATATGGTCTGCCAGCGCCGCGACAACGAGATGTGAGGCCTGGTTGGCGATGAGCGAAGCGACGGCGCGCTCGCCATCGGGCAACCGGCGCAGCGGCAAGACGAGGATGCGGCCGCAAGGCAGCGTAGCGGGATAGCCGAAGCGATAAGGTGGCGTCGCCGAGAAGCGTGCGGGGATCTCCGGCGTCAGATCCTGCCAATAGCCGGTTGTAGACTCGATATGAGGTTCACGCCCGGTCATGTGCTGCTAGCCGCCGAGGATACGGCGGCAGGCGTCGACGAAGACCTGGGCGCCCGTCACGATATCCGCGTCGGCGGTGTTTTCGGTCCAATGGTGACTGATGCCGCCGATCGACGGCACGAACAGCATGCCGGCGGGCATGATCGTCGCCAGCATCTGCGCATCGTGGCCGGCACCGCTGGGCATGCGCAGCGAGCGCCCGCCGGCAAAGCCCTTGCTCGCGGCCTCGATGGCATCCTGAAAGCCGGAATTCATCATGGCGGGTGCGCCGGTGCGAAGCCGCTCGACGGTCACGGTGCAGCGGCCCTGCGTGTTGACCTCATCCGCCATCGTCCGCAACAGATCTTCCAGCCGCGCGATGACGGCAGGATCGTCGTCGCGGATCTGGAACAGCATTTCGGCCGCGCCCGGGATGATGCTCGGCGCGCCGGGATCGAGCGTGATGCGGCCGGTGGTCCAGACCGTGCGCGGTCCGCATGCGGCCGGGAAACGCTCATCGATGGCCACGCAGAATCTTGCCAGCGCCAGCCCGGCATCTTTTCGCACGGCCATGCGGGTGGTGCCGGCGTGGTTCTGTTCACCAGTGAAATTGATGCGGTATTGCCAGATGCCGACGATGGAGGTCACGACGCCGATCGCGAGATGGCCGCTTTCGAGCGTGTCGCCTTGCTCGATATGCGCCTCCAGATATCCGACGTGCCGCCCCGGCTCGGCGGCGATCCGCGTGCGCCCGGCGAGTCCCATCTCGCGGAGTGCGTCGCGCATGGTGCGGCCGCTGGTACGGTCCCGCGCAGCATCGATGTCGGCCTCGGTCACTTGCCCGATATAGGAGCGCGAGCCGAGGAAGCTCCCGAAATGACCTTCCTCGTCACACCATGCGGCGACTTCGACCGCGCCCGCAAGCGAGGGATCGGCATTGAGCACGCGCGCGGCTTCGAGCGCGTAGACGACGCCGAGCGGGCCGTCGAGCCAGCCGGCGTAGTTCTGGCTTTCCAGGTGCGAGCCCGCCAGCAGCTTCGGCCCGGGCTTCGTGCTGGTGCCGAAGACGTTGCCGATGCCGTCGATCGCCGCGGTGAGGCCGGCGTCGGGCAGCTTCTGCGCCAGCCAATCCAGTGACAGCCTGTGCGGCTCGGAGAAGGTCGGTTTGTGCACGCCGGTCTTGTAGGCGCCGATGGCGCGCAGCGCATTGAGATCGGCGAGAACGCGCATCCCATCGGCGCGCGACTGGGTGTCAGGCATGTTCGGCAACCTTCAGCGCCTCGGTTCGGATTTCCTCGACCAGCCGCTCCTTCAACTGGACGAATTCGGGCGTGGTCTTGATCTTGTAGGAGCGCGGATGCGGCAGATCGATCGCGATGTCGGCCTTGATGCGGCCGGGGCGCGCGCTCATGACGACGACGCGGCTGCCGAGGAAGATCGCTTCCTCGATGTCGTGGGTGACGAACAGCACGGTCTTCTGGTCGCGCTCCCAGATTCCGAGCAGCATTTCCTGCATCAAGGCGCGGGTCTGGTTGTCCAGCGCGCCGAAGGGCTCGTCGAGCAGCAGGATTTTCGGATCGTTGGCGAGCGCGCGGGCGATCGCGGTGCGTTGCTGCATGCCGCCCGAAAGCTGCTTCGGCCAGTGGTTCTCGAAGCCGGACAGTCCGACCTGGCGGATGAAGGCGTCGGCGATCTTGTTCCGATCGTCCTGCGACACGCCGCGCTCGCGCAGGCCGAAGGCGATGTTCTCGCGCACGGTCAGCCATGGAAACAGCGTGTAGGACTGAAACACCATGCCGCGATCGGCGCCCGGGCCGGTCACTTCGCGTCCATCGAGCACGACGCGTCCGCTGGTCGGGCGGTCGAGGCCGGCGACGATGCGAAGCAGCGTGGACTTGCCGCAGCCGGAGGGGCCGAGGATGGTGACGAAATCGTTGTTGCCGATCACAAGATCGGTCGGCTCCAGCGCCCTGGTCGGCGCATTGCCGTGGCGCGCGGGAAAGGTTCGCGAAACCTGCTCGATCTTCAGCGTCGTCATGCGAGCTTCCACGGGAAGAGCCAGGCATTGAATGCCTTGAACAGGAAGTCGGAGACGAGGCCGATCAGCCCGATGACGATGATGCCGAAGATGATCTGGCCGGTGTTGAGCAAGGCCTGGCTGTCGGTGATCATGTGGCCGATGCCGGAGGACGAGCCGATCAACTCGGCCACGATGACGTAGGTCCAGGCCCATCCCAGCACCAGTCGAAGGATTTCGGCGATCTCGGGAGCGGAGGAGGGCATCAGCACGCGCCGGATGATGCCGCGGTCGCTGGCCCCCAGCGTGTAGGCCGCTTCCACCAGATCGCGCCGCGTCGCGCCGACGGTCACCGCCACCATCAGGATGACCTGGAACACCGAGCCGATGAAGATGACGAGCAGCTTCTGCAATTCGCCGATGCCCGCCCACAGGATCAGGAGCGGGATGAAGGCGGAGGCGGGCAGATAGCGCGCGAAGGAGACGAACGGTTCGAAGAACGCCTCGACGGGCTTGTAGGCTCCCATCAGCACGCCGAACGGCACCGCAATGAGCGCGGCAAGCGCGAAGCCGCCGACGACGCGCCAGATGGTCATGCCGATGTCGAACAGGAAGCCTTGCTTGGCCAGCAAGTCATAACCTTCCTGGACCATTGTCAGTGGGTTCGCGAGGAAAGTTTTCGACACGTGGCCGCCAAACGTCGCCCACGACCAGAGGGCAACGAACACCACGAAGAAGGCAAGGCCGTAAGCCACGCGCTGATTCGACGTCACGGGATCCAGGGGACGCATCGACGATCTATCCGGTCGATAAACGGGTTTGCCGGCCCCGTCGCAAGACGGGGCCGGCAACTCCCGAGAGATTTACTTGATGTAGCTCGCGTCGAAGAGGTCCTCGACCTTCGGTGCGGCCTTGATGATGCCGATCTCGAGCAGGAGCTCGGCGGCTTCCTTGTTGAAGGTCAGGAAGTCGCCGGCGAAGAATTTCTGGTTCGCGGCCTTGTCCTGCCAGCGCAGGTACTTCGCCGAGTTGCCGAACGCTTCGCCGGTCTGCTTCACGTCGGCGCCCATGATCTCGTAGGCCTTGGCCTGGTCCTTGGCGATCATGTCGAGCGCCTCGAAATAGCTGTCGGCCAGCGCCTTGGCGGCCTTCGGGTTCTCGGCGAGGAACTTCGGCGTGCAGCCGAACGTGTCCATGACCATCGGATAGTCGAGCGTGGTCGCGATGATCTTGCCCTTGTCGGGCGCGGCGCGCACGGTCGACAGATACGGCTCGTAGGTCATCGCGGCGTCGTTCTGGCCGGAGACGAAGGCCTGCGCGGCGGCGGCCGGCTCCAGGTTCACGACGGTGACGTCCTTCACGGTGAGGCCGTTCTTCTTGAGCATCCAGGCCAGCGCGAAATACGGCGAGGTGCCCGGCGCGGAGGCGGCAACCGTCTTGCCCTTCAGGTCCTTGATCGCGGCGACGTCGTTGCGGACGGCCATGCCGTCGGCGCCATAGCTCTTGTCGAGCTGAAAAATCTGCTTGGTCGCAACGCCGTTGGCGTTCCAGGAGATCCAGGTCTCGACCGTGGTCGCCGCGCACTGGATGTCGCCGGAGGCGATGGCGAGGTGGCGGTCCTTCTGCGGGATCTTCTTGATGGTGACGTCGAGGCCGTTCTTCTTGAAGATGCCGGCCTCCTTCGCCAGCGTCAGCGGCGCAAAGCCGGTCCATCCGGAGATGCCGACGCCGACCTTGACGTCGTCGGCGAGCACCGGAGTGGAGGCCGCGAGGGCAATGATTGTCGCAAATACTTTCGAACTACGCATGATTGTCGTCCTCTTGCCGATCGATGGATTGACGTCCTGTTGATCTGTTCGTTTCGATCCGGAATGCATGGATCTTTGCCCGACGCGTTGCACGATTTGTGCCGACATTGTTCTCTCAGCCTCCCTTGAATCGGGCGACAAGGCGGTGAGAGTCACCGGGATAAAGCAGCCGCACCGCGGTGATCGTGCGCGCGCTGCGCCAGGTATAACGGTCGATCACGAGGCAGGGCGCGCCGACGGCGATGTCGAGCGCCTCCGCCGTGCGATCGTCCGCAACAATGGCGCTGATCGTATGCTCGGCCTCCGTCCATGGGACATGATGAAGCAGCCACGAGCCGGGCGGCTCGCGCGAGAAATCCGCGGTCGCGGCATCCGGTACGGACGCAAGATCGATCAGCCTGTCCTCGACGGCAAAAGGAACATTGTCGGCGCTGTGGCGGCAGGCAATTGCGATCACCCTGCCGGCTTTCTTGACGCCGAGACGCTCGCGGTCGGCCGCGGTCGCGACGCGCAGCTTGCGGCCGATTAGCTCGTAGCCGTAAGCGCGGCCGAGCCCGGTGATCTCGGCACGCATGTCGGCGATCTTGAGCACGGCCGACTGATGTTGCGGCCGACGCACGAAGGAGCCGGCGCGCCGCCGCCGCTCGATCAAATCGGCCTGCGCGAGCTCCGACAACGCCTTGTTCACGGTCATGCGCGAGCAGCCATAGCGCGCCACCAGCTCATGCTCGAACGGAATGCGGTGGCCCGGCGGCCATTCGCCGGTCAATATGCGCTTCTCGATGTCGGCCCGGATGCGCTTGTAGAGCGTCGGCTTGTCGGCGGCATCGGTGGCAAGGCTCATGCGAGGAGCCTCCGCACCGATGCGTTGAAGCGTTCGCGCGCGGCCTCGCGAAGCCTGTGCCGTCCCCCCTCGACGACCCTGTTGCCGCCGGCCCAGACGCAATCGATTGCGCCGCTGCCGGCCGCAAAAATCCAGCCGTCGATGACAGCGTCGCGCGAACGTCCCGCCAGCGACGGATGCGCCGCGTCCAGCGTGACGATGTCGGCGCGTGCGCCCGGCGCAAGGCCGACCGTCGCCTGCGCCAGGGCCTGCGCGCCGCCTGCGAGCGCATGATCCAACAGGGCGCGTCCCGTCGACACGCCTGCGCCGCCGGAGAGCACGTTGCGTTCGCGATGCTTGAGCCGCTGGCCATATTCGAGCTGGCGCAGCTCTTCGGCGACGCCGATCAGCACGTTGGAATCGGTGCCGACGCCGAACCGGCCGCCGGCGTCGAGGAATTCGCGCGCCGGAAAAATGCCGTCGCCGAGGCTCGCCTCGGTGACAGGGCAGAGGCCAGCGACCGCGCCGGTCCTCGCCAATGCGCCGATCTCCTCATTCGTCGTGTGGGTGGCGTGAATGAGGCACCAGCGCTGGTCGACGGCCGCGTGCTCCAGCAACCACTGCACCGGCCGGCGGCCAGACCAGGCCAGGCAATCCTCGACCTCCTTGACCTGTTCGGCGACGTGAATATGCACCGGCCCGCCGTCCGCGAGCGGAATGATCGCTGCGAGTTCCTCCGGCGTCACCGCGCGCAAGCTGTGCGGGGCGATGCCGATATTGGCACCCGGCAATTCCGCGATCGCCTTGCGCGACGCCGCCATCAACGCCGCGAACCGATCGACCGAGCAGATGAAGCGGCGCTGGCCCGTGTGCGGAGCTGTGCCTCCAAATGAGCCATGCGCATAAAAACTCGGCAGCAGCGTGAGGCCGATGCCGGAAGCATCGGACGCCTGTGCGATGCGTGCAGCCATCTCGGCGAGGTCGGCATAGGGCGAGCCGTCGCGGTCATGATGGAGATAATGGAATTCGCCGACGCGGGTGAAACCCTGCTCGAGCATCTCGACATAAAGCAGCGTCGCAACAGCCGTGACGTCGTCCGGTGTCATCGCGAGCGCGAAACGATACATTGTCTCGCGCCAGGTCCAGAACGTATCGGTCGAGGTCCCGCGCTGCTCGGCCAGTCCCGCCATGCCGCGCTGAAAGGCGTGGCTGTGCAGGCTCGCCAATCCCGGAACCGCGATCTGGTGGCGCTCGTCGCCCGCGGCCGGCGCCACGCCCGGCGTCACCGCGGCAATCGCGCCGGCGGTGACGACCACCTGCACGTCATGGGCCCAGCCCGAGGGCAGGAGCGCGGAGGCGAAATGCAGTCGGGTCATGATTACACGCCGGCTGGACAGAACGGCGACACGATTATATGTCTAGACATATAAGTCAAGCATCCCACGAAGGGACCCATTGCATGGCAGAGCGCTTCGACCGGATCTGGCACAACGCCCGGCTCGCCACGCTGCGCGCCGACCGGCCCGATCTCGGCGACATCGAGCACGGCCTGATCGCCGCGCGCGGCGGCCACATCGTCTATGCGGGCGCAGAGGCGGATTTTCCTGCGGATGCGGACGCAATCAAGCGGATCGATTGCGAGGGACGCTGGATCACGCCCGGCCTCGTCGACTGCCATACCCATCTCGTCTATGGCGGCAACCGCGCGCACGAGTTCGAGCTGCGTCTGAAGGGCGCCAGCTATGAGGAGATCGCACGCGCCGGCGGCGGCATCGTCTCGACCGTGGTCGCGACCCGCAAGGCGAGCGAGGCCGACCTCGTCGCCAGTGCGCTGCCGCGGCTCGATGCGCTGATTGGCGAGGGCGCAACGACGATCGAGATCAAGTCCGGCTATGGCCTCGATACCGAGACCGAGATGCGGCAGCTTGCTGCGGCCCGCAACCTCGGCCGCCAGCGGCGGGTTGCGATCCGTACCTCCTTCCTTGGCGCACATGCGCTGCCGGCCGAGGCCGACGGCGACAAGGACCGCTACATCGATCTCGTCTGCAGGGAGATGCTGCCGGCCGTTGCAAAGGCCGGCCTCGCCGATGCCGTCGATGCCTTCATGGAGGGCATCGCCTTCTCGAACGAGCAGACGGCGCGCGTATTCGAGACGGCGAGGGGTTTGGGGCTGCCGGTCAAGCTCCATGCCGATCAGCTGTCGAATCTCGGTGGCGCCGCGCTCGCCGCAAGATTCTCCGCACTGTCGGCGGATCATCTGGAGCACACGGATGAGGCCGGCGCGGCTGCGATGGCGAAGGCCGGAACGGTGGCCGTGCTGCTGCCGGGCGCCTTCTATTTCATCCGGGAGACCGAGAGGCCGCCGGTCGAGACGTTCCGCCAGCACGGCGTCCACATGGCGCTTGCAACCGACTGCAATCCCGGCAGCTCGCCACTGACCTCGCTTCTGCTCGCCATGAACATGGGCGCGACGCTGTTCCGGATGACAGTCGCCGAGTGCCTCGCCGGCATCACCCGCGAAGGCGCACGCGCGCTTGGCGTGCTGCACGAAACGGGTACGCTCGAAGCCGGCAAATGGTGCGACCTCGCAATCTGGGACATCGAGCGGCCTGCCGAGCTGGTCTATCGCATCGGCTTCAATCCGCTGCACCGCCGGGTCTGGAGAGGACAGTGATGGCGCCGGGCGCAGCGATCGTCGTCCAACCGGGAGCGGTCAGCCTCGACGATCTCGCGCGCGTGCTCGAAGGCGCGCCTGTCGTTCTCGACCCATCGTTCTGGCCGTGCGTCGAAGCCGCTGCCGAGATCGTTGCGAAGGCGGCGCGGGCCGACGTCCCGGTCTACGGCATCAACACCGGCTTCGGGAAGCTGGCATCGAAGCGCATTCCGCCCGACCAGACCACGCTGCTCCAGCGCAACCTGATCGTCTCGCATTGCTGCGGCGTCGGGCCAGCGACGCCCGAACCGATCGTGCGGCTGATGATGGCGCTGAAGATCATCTCGCTCGGGCGCGGCGCCTCCGGTGTGAGGCCCGAGGTGATCGAGCAGTTGCAGGAAATGCTGGCGCGGCGCGTCTATCCTCTGGTGCCGCAGCAGGGCTCGGTCGGCGCCTCCGGCGATCTCGCGCCGCTCGCGCACATGACCGCCGTGATGATCGGCGAGGGGCAGGCGATCGTCGGTGGCAGGACAGTCCCTGGCCACGAGGCGCTCGCCACGGCCGGCCTCGCGCCGTTGACGCTCGGCCCCAAGGAGGGGCTCGCGCTGATCAACGGCACGCAGTTCTCGACCGCCTACGCCATCTCCGGCGTGCTGCGCGCGTTTCGCCTGGCCCGCGCCGCGCTCGTGACCGGCGCGCTATCGGTCGATGCGGCGATGGCCTCGACGGCACCGTTCCGTCCCGAGATCCAGGCGCTGCGTGGCCATGCCGGGCAGATCGCTGCGGCCGCAACGCTGATGGCGCTGCTCGACGGCAGCGACATCCGGCAATCGCATCTCGAAGGCGACGAGCGCGTGCAGGATCCTTATTGCCTACGCTGCCAGCCGCAGGTCTCGGGTGCCGCGCTCGACCTGATCACCCAGGCCGCACGCACCTTGATCGTCGAGGCCAACGCCGTCACCGACAATCCGCTGGTGCTGGTCGAGACCGGCGAGATCGTCTCGGGCGGCAATTTTCACGCCGAGCCGGTGGCGTTTGCCGCCGACACGATCGCGCTCGCGCTGTCGGAGATCGGCGCCATCAGCGAGCGGCGCATCGCCACCCTGGTCGATCCGGCGCTGAATTTCGGGCTGCCGCCATTCCTGACGCCCGATCCCGGCATCAATTCCGGCTTCATGATCGCCGAGGTCACGGCCGCCGCGCTCTATGCCGAGAACAAGCAGCGCGCGGCTGCCTGCTCGATCGATTCGACGCCGACCAGCGCCAACCAGGAAGACCACGTCTCGATGGCCGCGCATGCCGCGCGCAGGCTGTCCGACATGGCCGACAATCTCGCCGCCATCCTCGGCATCGAGCTCCTGGTCGCCGCGCAAGGCATCACGTTGCGCGCGCCGCATGCCACGAGCGCGGCACTCGTTGCCGTCATTGCCGCGTTGCGTGAAGAGGTGCCTGCGCTCGGCGCCGACCGTTACATGGCCGGCGATCTCGCCAAGGCGGCTGCGCTGATTGAATCCGATGCATTGCCTTCTGCTGCGCTCTCCGCACTCTCCAATGATCCATTTCCAAGATTTGACTGACAAGACTTGGCTGAAGAGGTTTTCGCATGAACCGTCGACTGGACAACGACCGCACCATCCGCGCCCCGCGCGGCAGCGAGATCAGCGCGAAGAGCTGGCTGACGGAAGCGCCGCTTCGCATGCTCATGAACAATCTCGATCCCGAAGTGGCAGAGCGCCCGAGTGAGCTCGTCGTCTATGGCGGCATCGGCCGCGCCGCGCGCGACTGGGAGAGCTTTGACCGGATCGTTGCTTCGCTGCGCAAGCTCGAGGGCAACGAGACCCTGTTGGTTCAATCCGGCAAGCCGGTCGGCGTTTTCCGCACCCACGCGGATGCCCCGCGCGTCTTGATCGCGAACTCGAACCTGGTGCCGCACTGGGCGACGCTCGATCATTTCAACGAGCTCGATCGCAAGGGCCTGATGATGTACGGCCAGATGACGGCGGGCTCCTGGATCTATATCGGCAGCCAGGGCATCGTGCAGGGCACCTACGAGACCTTCGTCGAGGTCGGCCGCCGCCATTATGGCGGCAGCCTCGCCGGCAAATGGATCCTCACCGCCGGCCTCGGCGGCATGGGCGGCGCGCAGCCGCTGGCCGCGACCATGGCCGGCGCCTCGATGCTCGCGGTCGAATGCCAGCCGAGCCGCATCGAGATGCGGCTGCGCACCGGCTATCTCGATCGGCAGGCCGCAACGCTCGACGAAGCGCTGGCGATGATGGCGGAGTCTGCCAAGACGCAGAAGCCGGTCTCGGTCGGCCTGCTCGGCAACGCGGCCGAGATCTTTCCGGAACTGGTGCGTCGCGGCGTCAAGCCGGACATCGTCACCGACCAGACCAGCGCCCACGATCCGATCAATGGCTACCTGCCGAAGGGCTGGACGCTGGCCGAGTGGGAAGCCAAGCGTGCCGCCGATCCCAAGGCGGTCGAGCGTGCGTCGAAGACCTCGATGGTCGATCACGTCCAGGCGATGCTCGATTTCCACGCGCAGGGAATACCGACCCTCGACTACGGCAACAACATCCGGCAGATGGCGCAGGACATGGGTCTGAAGAACGCCTTCGATTTCCCCGGCTTCGTACCCGCCTATATCCGCCCGTTGTTCTGTCGCGGCATCGGACCGTTCCGCTGGGCCGCGCTCTCAGGCGATCCCGAGGACATCTTCAAGACCGACGCCAAGGTCAAGGAGCTGATGCCCGATGACAAGCATCTGCACAACTGGCTCGACATGGCCAAGGCGCGCATCAAGTTCCAGGGGCTGCCGGCGCGGATCTGCTGGGTCGGCCTCGGCGATCGTCATCGCCTCGGCCTTGCCTTCAACGAGATGGTCGCGCGCGGCGAATTGAAGGCGCCGGTCGTGATTGGCCGCGATCATCTCGACAGCGGCTCGGTGGCGAGTCCGAACCGGGAGACCGAGGCGATGCGCGACGGTTCGGACGCGGTGTCCGACTGGCCGCTGCTCAACGCGCTGCTCAATTGCGCCAGYGGCGCGACATGGGTCTCGCTGCATCATGGCGGCGGCGTCGGCATCGGCTATTCGCAGCATGCCGGCATGGTGATCGTGGCCGACGGCACGCCGGACGCTGCAAGGCGGATCGAGCGCGTGCTGTGGAACGATCCCGCGACCGGCGTCATGCGCCATGCCGATGCGGGCTACGACACAGCGGTCGAGTGCGCGCGCGCCAGCGGGCTCGACCTGCCGAGCCTGGCGAGGTAATCGGCGCTGCGCATCATCCAAAGGTCTTGCCGAGCTCGGTGAGCTTGGCGGTCGCGGCCTTGCCGACATCCGTGATGGTTTTCTCCGCCCGTGCCGCCAGCTCGCGGTCGGCTTCAAAACTCTTTCTGACGGTGTTGGCGGTCTCACGGATCTGGCTGCCGACGGTCGGGTCGGTCAACAGCTTCTTCACCGTACCGTCGTCGAACGCCTTGATGGTCAGGTCCTGGGCTGCGATGCGCGCATTGTTGCCGGCCGAGGTCTCCTCCAGTGCGAGGCGGAGCGCCTTGTCCAGGAGCTCGTGCAGGGCTGCGAGCGGGCCTTCGGCTGCCGAGCTGGTCGTGCTGACCTTGAAGCCCGGCGTATCCGGCACGAACAGTATGGTTCCGGGCGCGAGCTTGTTGAGATCGGCATGTGGGTTGGCTTCCTGCAAAGCCTTCAGCGCGGCCTCGCTGCGCACGTTGCTGAGATTGGCGTGCAAGAGTTTTTCGCTGACGGTCTTCAGCTTCGTTTCATCTCCGACAATGAAGGTGCGCATCGAAATATCTCCCGAAACTATCCGATTACGTTGAGCGGCGCCCACGGCGTGTTGGCGATGCCGCCGGGGATGGCGATGTTGCCGGTGGTGATGTTGCCGAGCACGGTCACCGCGCGCGCGGCGGTGAGGCGGATCGAGCTTTCGCCGCCGCGCACACGGTTCGAGCTGATGATGGCAACCGTGCTTTCCAGCGACACGGCGATGGCCTTGTTGCTCACCTCCACGCGGTTGTCGCTGAACAGGCACTCCTGGCCGGCGACCACCAGCACCGCCGGCGCCGGCCCGCGCGCGGTCAGCGTGTTGCCGATGATGCCGGCGCGCGCGCCCTCGGTGTCGTTGCCGGCGAGACTCGCCCTGACGAACGCATAGTCGGCGCCGAGCGCAAGGATGCGCCCGTCGCCGAGCCGGATCGCGACCTTGTCGCCGGCCTGCGCGAACGGCACCTTCGGATTGACCTCGGCCGTGGTCAACGCAAACCAGTTGCCGGCCGAATCGCCGGTGACCGTCGTGAAGTCGCGCTGCACGGTGTTATGGCTGACCTCGATCTGGGTCTGCGGTGCGCGCAGCATGATGCCGGCGCTGGTGCCGACAAAGCCTTTGGCGGGCGCGACTTCGACGATCTCGTTGCCGCTCACGCGCGGGCGGTTGACGCCGAAGGTGAGAACGCCGGCGCGCAGCTCGGACTTCACCGCCTGGAGCCCGATCGCCCGGACCAGATTGCCCGCGATCGTCGCGCTCTCGGCGCGGATGACCTCGATGCCGACCACGGTGCCGCCGTCGCTCTCGGTGGCCGGCCCGATATCGCGGATATGGTTGTTCTCGATCGAGACTGCCGCAGCGTCGGTCGCGCCGCCGAGCATGATCCCGGCCCCGCATGCGTCGATCGCGTTGAGCTTGATGATCAGGTCCTGAGCCGCAGCAATCACCTTGATCCCCGCGGTGCCGAATCCGTTGATCTGGTTGGCGAGGATGTGGGCGGTGGCGGTGCTGCGGCGGTCGAGCCCGGGGATCAGCCTGATCCCGACATGGTCGCCCGTCGACCAGTTGCGCAACGCGTTGTCCTCGACCCAGAGCCCGGCCGCGGCACAGGCGATGCCGTGTGCGCTGACATTCAAGCTGTTGCCGTCGATTGCGAGTGAGGCGCCAGGAAGCGCAAAACCCTCTGCGGCGATTGCAGTATCGGTGCAGCCGATGATTTCATTGTGCGCGATTCGTGTCGCAAGAAGATGCAGCACCTCGTCGGTGAAAACGATGGCGCCGCGCTGGCACAGGAGGATATTGTCCTCGATCGTCACCGCCGCCGTCAGCAGGAAGCCGGCACCGTCCTCGACCTCCTTGAGCGCGCCGCCGGCAATGGCAACGGGTGCGAAGATCGCGTTTTCTGCAAGCTTCGCCCCGCCAATCAGGCCGCGCAGCATCACCGCTGGAAGCTGCGCATTCTCGCCACCGAGCGCCGCGATTGCGAGTCGGGTCAGGCCGAGGCCGATGCAGGTCGAGACGTCGATCGTTGGCTTCCGATTGAACGAGATGATTGCGAGGTCTTCGATCGCGATCGCAAGACTGTCCTGGATCGCGAAGGCGCCGGCCGGCGCCAGCAACAGCGTTGCCGGGCCCTTGCCGACGATGCGCACCGATTGCGCATGGTTGACCGTCACGGCCTCTTTCAACACGTAGCGGCCGGGGCCGAGACAGATGGTGCCGCCGGTCTCGCGCACCTTGTTGACGGCGTCCTGGATGGTGAAGCTGCCGCTCTCATGCTGCTCGACCGTGACGCAGGCCGTGCAGGCGCAGTCGTGGCCTTCGCCCTTGGGCGGCCAAGGGTTGCGGCAGTCGGTCACGCTCTTGGCGCCGACATCCCAGATGCCGAGCCGCGCAAAATGGTGATGGATGCCGCGCGGCGGGGCGCGATCGAGCTTCTCGACGCTGGCATCCGCCGTGCGCGCGGCGAAGGCCCACCAGTCGCCGGCGTGAAAGCCCGAAGCACCGGTCGAATCGAAGCTCACGGTGACGCCGTCCTCAAGCAGGACCGTCGTGCCCGCGGCCGGCACCTTGATCGTGCCGGTCGATCCGGCGGCATCGAGATCGCCGATCTGCACCGGCGTTCCGCTTGGGTCGGTCCGGAACACTTTTCCCTTGTGATCCCAGCGGCGCACCCGCAGGTTGGTCTGCTTCGGCCAGTCACTGTTGGGGAAGCCCGGCGGCAGCATCAGCGCCGGCAAGGCCGGCGTGAAACTGATGCGGCGGGTTGCCTCGGTCACCGTGATGCGGCGCATCACGCCGGACTCTTGCGAAAACTCCCGGGCGTCGTCGATGATCTCGACCCAGTCGCCGGTGTTGAAGCGCAGCACGTCGTCGCGCCCGAGGCTATCGAGCTCGAGCTCGGTCGACGACACGACGCTGGCAACACGCGAGCCGATGCTGGCATTCTCGCGCGACCATTTGAAGGTCGCAGTGCCGCCCGGCTGGCCGGGATCGTGGATCTCGACCCGGTAGAGCTGGTTCTCCAGTCCACGGAAGCCGCCGGTCGGCGGCAGCTCGCAAGGATCGGTCACCGGCGCCGCGTCGAACGTGCCGGTCGTGAGCACGGCGGTCGACGGCGCGATCACTGCATTCCAGCCGGGTACGTCCTCGTCCGGCGTAGCACAACTGGTGTTGGCGCCGGCATCGGTGTCGAGCACCCGCACCTGCCACACCGTCTGGAGCCGTGAACTGGTCTCGACTCCGACGGCGATCTCGACCAGCTCCGGCCGCTCCAGATAGGTCAGCTCGCGCTCCCAGACGTCGAGATAGACGAGATGGCGGCCGGCGGTCGGCAGCGGCGGCCGCACCGCGGCCGGCAGATAGGGCTGCGTCGCATAGGTCAGCTTGTCGGTGAACACCGTCTCGGCCATGAGGTCGTCGAACAGGCGCTTGTCGGGATCGGCAAGACCGTGGTTTTCCGCAAGCAGACCGTCGACATAAAGCCGCCCCTTGCCGATCTCCAGCGTGTTGCCGGCAACGCCCAGCTTGAATGCGTCAGGCGTGGTCGAGGAGACCGTGGCGCGGCCGAGCGTGTCGCTCGCGAGTGCCCGGAGCCTGCGGTCGAGAATCGCCATCAGTTCGTTGGCGTCGCCGTCCAGCAGCACCGCGCCCTGCTTCAGCTCCAGGCCGGCAAAATCGAGCAGCGGGTCGAGACGGACGCGTGAGAAGTCGGCACCCATGATAGCCTCCGATGCACTCGGTCAACTCGCGAAGAACAGGCCCGCGTGCAGCCCGAAACGTAGATATTCGTCGAGCCGCAGCCTGAGATTGGCCTCGCGCTGCGGTTCGAATAATGCGTTGAGCACGCCGATCTCGCTGTCATTGTCGCCGCCCGCGCGGATCGCGAGGCTGGTGGTGCGGCGCAGTTGCGCATAGCCGGGATCGCCGTAGCGCAGCGACGTGAACAGCGGCAGCGCGGCAGGCGCTGCGTCGTTCGGCACGCAATGGAAGCGCCGCGGCGCGATCGAGCCCGGCGGTACGTAGCAGAAGCGGACACAGTCCTCCTGGCGGCGCTGGACCAGCAGCGGCGCGATCCATTTCTCCGCGGGCTTCGGGCCGAGCTTTGCGAAGAAGATGGTGTTGGAGGCGAGCTTGAGCAGCTTGCTGTGAACCTTGCCGATCAATGTGCATTGGGCGACGGTCAATTCGGCACCAGTGTCGCCGGCATCGTCAGCGGCGAAAGCGACGTTCTCCGGTGCTCCGGCATCGATGATGCAATCGGTCAGCGTCACCTCGGCGTCAGTGACGGCGTGGATCGGTCCGACGATACAACGCTCCAATGTCACCTTGGCGAAGGGATGCTCGATGATCAGGCTGGGCTTGCCCGGCGACACTGGACTGCCGTCTCCCGCCAGTGTGAGCCCGGGCACCAGCGTGCAGTCGCGCAGCACCAGTTCGCGCGGTTCGACGTCGGCGAAGGCCGCCAGCCGCAGCGCCCCGCCGGAAATCACGAGACCGTCGAGCGTGAGCCGGCCGCGCGCGCCGATGTCGAGCGCGATCTCGCCGCCCGCCGCCAGCAGCGGCCGGGTCTGGTCATGGGCGGCGACCACGGCATGGTGCGGCGTGGCATCGCCGAGGACACCGTCGACCTTGAACGTCGGTGTCTCCTTGTAGGTCAGGCTGTCGCCGATGGTGAGCCGGCCGCCGGTCGCGATCAGGTCGAGCTTCGCCTGCCAGGCGCCGCCGGCGTTGACGGCCTGCTGGTTGCCGACATCACCCTCGGCCGGGACACGCGGATATTCGCCGCCGCCGATCTGGCGTGCGGTGCCGTAGTGGAAGGTCGCAAGCAGCGGCCCGTCGGCGGCGTCGCCGAGCAGGACGCGGCCGCGCTCGGGATCGAAGCCGATCGTGCCCGCCGTCACCTGCGCCTCATGCGCCCAGCCGATGACATTGCCGCCGCCGTCCAGGATGTCGCGGAGGTCGCAGACGCGGACCTTGGCGGTGGGAACGGGGACCGGAGGCGTACCAGGTGTGAAGAATACCAGGCTCTCGCCGTCGCCATAATCGTCGTCGCGTTGCGCATCCGGCTGTGCGCTCGCCTGCGCCGCGCGCACCGCCATCGCCATCAGCCGCACCGACAACGGCTCCGGCACGTTGACGGGCTCGGCCAGATGGGAAATGTCGGGCTCGGCCTGCGCGAAGCGGAACAGCCGCATGTCCGCGCCGAGCGGGTTGAAGCGGAATTTTCGTCCGCTCGCATCGCCGGCGTCAGGCGTCAACGGCACCGCCGTGAGCGACAGCGACAACAGCCGCCACAGGAAGATGCCGATATTGGGAATGTTGTAGCGCCCCGCGCCAGTCTCCGGCCGCCGCATCTCGGCGGTGTGCGCAATGCCGTTGAAGGCGCCGTCGCGCGGGAACAGCGCCGCCGTGTCGCGCAGATTGCAGGTCGCCGGCGCATGCAGCCGGATGTGCTTCATGTATTGCGTGGTGGTAAGCTGCTCGAAGAATTCGACCGCGTGCGCCGGCCAGCCGGTGACGTCCTGCGCGAGCTCCTCCAGCATCAGCGCGGTGCCTTTGCGGCGGCGGAAGGCGATGGTGTCGGCGACTTCGGCGCGCGGCGAGGTCAGCTCCGTGCCGAGCCCGCGCAGCGGCCGGTAGCCGATGAGGTCGCCGATATAGGGCGTGACCCATTCGGCGCAGGTCTCGATGAACTGGTCGTCGTAGAGCTGCTCGATGGACTCTTCCAGCGTGGCGAATTCGCGCGCAAACGCCGCAAGCAGAGCCTGAAGCGGGCCGGCCTTGGCCGGATCGTCCGCCTGGGCCGCATCGCGCAGCCGATGCAGCGCCGGTAGCAGGCCGTAGAGCCGTTCGGCGGTGAGGCTGTTCATGCCATCTCCTCCAGCAGGTCGAACGGCGCCGGGTTCAGCGTCAGGAGCTCACTTGGCTTCGCCACGCCCTGGTCGACATGCATCCGCGCCGCCAGCAGCCGGGCCTGACGCGATGGAATGGTCTGGGCAGAGGGCGAGCTGCCGCCATAGAGCCTGACGAGGTCGATGGCGAGTACGCCGGGCACCGATTGCGCCACGGCAATCACGTCGGACTGCTGCACCGGCTGGCCGAGCTCGCGGGCGTCGAAGGCGAAGTGCGCGCGGAGCGCCGCCTCGACTGCGGCCAGCATGGCCTTGGCATCGAAATCGGGATCGCGCTTGACCTTCAATCCGACCCGGAAGGCGTTGGCCTGGTAGGGCAGCAGCGCCACCGCGACATGCGGGTCGCCGCCGGCCTTCAGCGCCGCCAGCAGGTTGGTCCAGACCGGGCTTGCGGAATTGACGGGCGCATCGGGCGGCCCCGCGATGGTGATGGCGACGGTCTTGCCGCGCGGCAGTTGCAGCACCTGCGCCTGAGCCTTGGCAATGCCGGTGAAGGCGCGGGCAAAATCCTCGTAGTCGAGCACCGACACCACGCGGCCGAGCGTGCGGGCGCCGAGCGGAATGCTGCGCCTTGCCGCTTCCGCCGGCTCCGGATCGTTGCCGCCTTCGGCTGCGAGCGGGTTGCTCACGCCTTTGAGCCCGAGCGGGCGCGACAACAACTGGCTCAGCGTCTCGGCGCGGACATTGCCGGCTGCGCCGATGCCCTTGCGATAGGTGGCGCGAACGTTGTTGAGCCCGCTCGGCAGCCGCGCGCCGTTTGCACCGTTGCCGAACTTCACGAGGTTGCGGCCTTGCTCGTCGACATCGAGCGCAAAGGCGCGATCCGTCGCGGCCACACCGTACAGCGTCGTGCGCTCGTGCCACTCGATCTCGCCGACCCGCAGCGTCAACTCGCTCGCTGCGCCGCTTTCATTGGCCGCTGCACGATAAGTCAGCGGCACCTGCTTCAGCTCGAACTGCTGGAATGGCCGCGCCGCATCACCCGAGCCGAGGATCTGCGTGACCGTTTCGCCATGCGAGGCGGGCACCACATTGCCATGCACGACGACGCTGCCGCGGTCGAGATGACCGGCGAGCGGCGGATCGATCTGAAGCGTGCAGCGGCCGGCATCGCCGCCCTGGACAGACACCAGAGTGGCCTGCACGACCACGGCCTGGCCGTCCGAGGCGCGATTGCCGCGCACGATCAGCCGCCGGCCGGCGACGAGACCATCGGCGCTGACCGCGACGGGGATGCTATTGCCCGTCACCGCATCGTCGACAGGATAGGGGGCGAGCGTAAGTTGTTCGGACTGCACGAAGGCGGTGCAGCGGCGAACTTCATCCTCGTATGTGTCGTAGTGCGCGCCGTGCAACGCGAGCCTTGTCACCTTGCCAGCCAGGGCGAACTGAGCACGGGAGACCGAAGTGATGTTGGTCACCTGAAAGAGATCGATGGAGGGTGACAGGCCGATCACGATGACATCGATCTTGCCCAACGCCTTGCTGTTGAAGGTTCCGGGAATCGTGAGAACGGCGTAGTCGCCGACGCGCACCTCCGGGTAGACCGTATCGAGGTCGATGCTGCCGCCGGCCGGCGAGATCGAATAGTCGGGCCAGTCGTCGTTCTCGGGCTTCCCGGGATAGTTGTTGTGAAACTCGGTCGACATTGATGCCCACATCGGCGCGTTGTGGCCGAAGGCCGCGGCGCGCTTGCGCAGTGCGTAGACTTTGGAGATCTGAGCAGCCGTGACCTCCGAGAGTCCGACTTTCCAGGTGACCTTGGTGCGATCGAAATCCGATTGCAGCTCGACGCTGTCGATGAAGCGGAACTCCCAATTGCTGTCGTTCTTGCCCGGCGCGAAGGCGTCTCCGACGATCAGCAGCGCGTCGCCCGGCTTCAGATTGTTGCGCTGGCCGGTGAGGTACATGGCCGTGTCGCCCTTGCCGGGCCGCCGCGTCTCCGCCATCCACGGCCGGATCGCGTTCCAGGCCGGCCTTGCCGTGTCGAGCCGCTCGACGGTCTCGAACGTCTGCGGCTTCTCGTCCGGCCCCGGTATGCTCTGCACCTTCAGGCCGATATCGAGCGAGACCTGCGCGGGCACGCCGGTGATGAAGCTGCCGGGCTCCGGCGACAGCTTTGGCGGCGGCGTCGGCGGGGTTTCCAGGGTGAAGGCAAGCCAGGTCTCGGCGGCAACGCCGGGGCGCAGCCGGTAACCGATCAGCCGGCCCATCTCCTGAAGCGACACCCGTTCCAGCGCGGTCCGGAGATAGGATTCGTTGGCGATGCGCTCCTGGTAGAAGGTGAGCACGTCGGCGGCGCAGGCGAAGGCGTCGATCAGGCCGATGGTGAAATCGTCGTCGTCGCGGCTGTGAAGCTTGCCAAGTGGCGCGAACGCGGCGGACGACAGCGCCGCGTGGAGACTGTCGCTGAACTGCGCGTAATCGCCGATCCGGTAGGCGATGGCGGAGAGGCCATAGCGGTTGGAGATGCCCTGCGGCGTCTCGGCTTCGACGCCGGCGCAGCAGCCGCAGCTCTCGCTGCCGGAAGGCAGGGCATGCGGCTTGATGGTAGGGACCGGTAGCGTCATTTGCCGCCTCCCGCTTCGATGACGAGCCGGCCGCGCTCGCGGAAATTCGGATTGTTGGCGAGCTGTGCAATCTCGAGACTGCCGATCGGGATCACCTCGTCATCCAGCGATGTCGCAAGCGGGGAGATCAGCCGCTGGAATTTTTCCGCCTGCACCGCCTCGACACCCTCGACCGCCTGCGCCGCCGCGATGACGCGGCTGAGATAGACGGGATCGCCGAAGGAGAAATTGTCGGGGTGGAACAGGCCGAGCGTACCGTCCGGCAGCACCGTGCTCGACAGCACCGCGCGCACGGCCTGCGCGACCTCGGCGCGGAAATAATCCGGCTTGACGCAGACATGCAGTGTGACATCGAGCGGGACGTAACGCGGCGTCCGCACTTCGAGATCGTAGCCTGCCATCCTGAACCGTTCGAGATGGTTGCGCAGTTGCGCGGCGAAGGGGGCGTCGACCGGGCTGCCTCCGAAGCGGTCGGGCGTCACGAACACAGTGTGCCAGCTCCCGGTCCAGCGGAACGTCGCGGCGGCGCGCTGCACGTCGGCACGCCGTTCGGCCGCGGCCGCGTAGTCGGCTGCCGTCACCGCGCGCTCCTGGGTGCGGAACGCCTGCGGCGCATCGCGCCGCGCCGCCTCGATGTCCTCGGGCTCGACGCCGCCGGCTGCGGCGAGCGGATTGCGTATCGCCGCGAACACGCCGTCCGTGGTGCTGACGATATGCGCGATGGCTTCCGCGCCGACATTGCCGGCGGCCCCGTTGCCGATCCGGTAGGTCACCGTGAACGCGGTATCCGCCGCCGGACGTTTGCCGAGCAGGCCATCGCCGAACCGCACCAGGGCGCGGCGGTGATTGTCGATCTCGACCACGACATGGGGCGCGTTGCCGGCGCTGTCGATGAGATCGCGCCGCGGCAGCCAGTGCTCCGTGGTGCCCGCGACCTGTCCCGTGAGATCGACCAGGGCAGGCATGGCGTCGCGCGGCGACAGCAACCGGAACGCGCTCGCCGGCCACCACGCCTTGCCGGCCGCGACGGCAACGGCCAGCAGCGCGCCGAGATCGAAGGATTGCGTCAACGGGCTGCTCGCCAGCACCGGGTGGAACCGTGCCGGCACCACGATGTCCGGCGCCGAGGTGCAGCAATCGCCTGCCGTGGCCGAGGCCTGCTTCAGCGTGGTGCGCGGCATCACGCCGAGCTGCTCGGGCGCCAGCGTGCGGCCGTGATCGACGAGCACGATGTTGCCGCGTGCGACGCTGATCGCAAGCTCGGGGCGATCTGCCACCGTCAGGCAGAGCGGGAAGGGCAGTGCGTCGGTCTCGCTCCAGGCGATCTCGGTGACGTCAACCGGACCATCGACCGCTGGCTCGTCGAACAGCCCGCCGGAGGGATCGCTCGCGAGGACGACCTCGGTCAGGCGCACCGCCCAGCGATGCGCAGGATCGGCATCGTCGGCAGACAGTGTCGTTGGGCTGATGACCTCCTCGAGGATCAGGATGTCGCCGACATCGAGCGTATCGATATGGCCGCGCAGCGTCGCCCGCGTGGTGCCGCGTGGCAGGCAGCAGCCATTATTGCCCCAGGCGTAGAAGGTGAGGCTGTTCTGCTGCTGGTCGAGCATGGCGGGCGCAACCGTTTCGAAAACCTCGGCGCCGCCCTCGATTGCATCGTTGAGCGCGCGCGAGCCCGGCGTCAGCACCACGTCGAGCCCGGGCACGCGGGTCAGGAGCTGCGTGCCCTTGGGCAGTACGATGTCCTGCCCATCCACGTCGAAATGCACGAAGGCGCGTGCGTTGCAGCCCTCGTGCAGGTGATAGTCGACCAGCCGCGCATGGCGCCGCACCGAGATGCGCTGCCGCGCGGTGGCCAGATAGGCCTCGTTGGCCACAGCATCCTGGCGATAGGCGAGATTGTCGGCGGCATAGGCGAGCAGCTCGACCAGGGTCACGCCGAGATCGGCGGCCGAGCGCTCCTGCCATCCCGGCACCAACAGGCTCAGCCGGTCCAGCATCAGCCGGCGAAACCCCTGATAGTCGCGCGCGAGATAGTCGATGTCCGGCCGCGGGCGCGGAGCGGGCGCGCAGGGCACGGTCTCGGCGCAATCATAGTCGGAGGAACATTCGACCTTGAAGGTGAAGTCGATCGCCGACAGCTTTGGATCGTAGCCGGCCGGAGGCAATGTCGAGCCGGAATTGGCGAAGACGCCGAACGTGTAGATCGAATAATCGCCGCTGCCGTCGGTGCGGACCACCAGCGTGCGGGCGAGATCGTCGATGGTGTCGACCAGGCCGGGCTCGGCCTCCGCCGGCAGCGCATCGGCCGGCGCGCACCAGACCACGCCGACGGTTGCGATCCGCTCGCCGCCGGTGATCCGCAGATTGTCCGGCGAGAGCGTGAAGCCGGGATGCAGGAGCCGCACCAGAAGGGTCTGCTGCCGCGGCGCGCCGGGCGGCGAGGCGAGATCGAGCACCTCGATGAACTCGATGGCATTGGCGCTGCCCTTGGCTTTGAGCACTTCGAGCCGGCGCGGATCGCAGCAATGTTGCTTCATGCCGCGCCTCCCGGAACCGCGAAGCTCCCGACATGGCTGGTGCGGTCGGCCAGCACCACGTAGCGGACCTCGGCGCGCAGCACCGCATCGTCATTGGTCACCTCGACGGACGTGACGGCGATCAGATGCGAAAGGTGCTGATGCAGCGCGGCCTGCGCCAGCATCTGGGTGGTCGCGGCGAGCGTCACCGAATTGGGCTCGAACACCAGCGCGATCAGGCCCGCGCCGAAATCCGGCCGCATCACCCGCTCGCCCTGCATCGTGAACAACACCTGCTCGATCAGGTCGCGGATGTGATCGGGGCGCGCGGTCGTGGCGGTGCGGCCCTGGTTGTCGGTGTGATAGGGGAAATCGAGCTCGTTGCCCACGTCGTCCTCCCCTCAGGTTGCCAGCACGCGTGTCTGCGCGACGACGGGCAGCATCGGCGTGCCGGTCGGCGTGCAGACCGATTGCCCCATCATCGTCGCGGCCGGCGCGCCGCCGATCATCACCCGCGCCGCGCCCATCACCATCTGCGCGGTGACGCAGGGCGGCGCCGAGCCGGTGAGCGAGCAGGCCGCGATCGCATAGGGGCTGGTGAGATTGACCGCGGGCTGGCCCGACAGCAGCACCCGCGGGAAGGGCGACAGCGGCGTGGCCTGTCCGGCATGGCTGCACAATACGGTGGCGCCGAGATGCAGCACGGGAGCGGGCATGTGCGTCTCCTAGATCACGGTAAGCGCGCCGACATTCACGTCGACGGTCGGGCCGGTCATGGTGATGATCGCGCCCTTGCCATTGGAAATGGTGATGCCGACGTCGCTGACCGAGATCATCGCGCCGGTGGTGGTCTGCATCAGGATGCCGCCGGTCGGCCCGGGCACGTCGCTGATGGTGAGGCCGTTCTTCAGCGGGGTTTGCAGGGTGATGCCGGGCACGCCGGGCGGCACCGCATGCGCCAGCACCGGCACCTCCGCCGCACTGCCCCAGTAGCATCCGACCCAGATCGGATAGTCGGGGTCGCCGCGCTCGAACTCGACCCAGACCCCGGCGCCGATGATCGGCACGGAGAAGAAGCCGGCATTGATGCCGGCGGTCGGCACGCAGGGCATCGCCCAGCTCGTCGGTATGACGGCGCCGACGTCGGGCACCATCACCTGGATCCGGCCGATCTGGAGCGGGTCGACATTGTTGATCACCACCGCGCGATATTTTCCGAAGAGGGGCGCATCACTCATGTCGGCACCTGCGGGACGGTCGAGATCAGCGCGTTGCGTGCAAGCGAGAAGGATTGCTTGTAGGAGCCGCGCTCGATCTCGTGGGTGACGGTCTTGACGTAATAGAGCCCGTCGAACGGCAGGCCCGCGCCGCGCACGCCGACCAGCTGCCGCGACTTCAGCACGCGGCCGTATCTGGCGACGTCGAGCTTGCCGCTGCCGAATACGCTGTCGCTGTGCTGGCTCGCATAGGCGAGCCCGGCCATCAGCGCTTGCGGTGCGGAGAGATGCGCCGTGTTGGCGAGTTTCTCGATCTTGGGCGGCAGGGGCGGCACCGCGCCGAGCGGTGGGCTCATCGGCGTGATGTCGGGGATCGGCACCGGGATCGGCGCCTTGCTGTTGCTCTCCTGGAAGAACACGATCGGCATGATCTTGCGCTCCTTGTCGAAGTTGAAGGAGATGTCCTCCACATTGGTCAGCGCATCCATGTTGGTGGTGAGTGCGGCTTGCGGCGCGCCGAAGCGGATCTCCGGTCCCCAATAGGCCTTCGAGGCGCCGGGCGCGGGGCCCGCCTCGAGATAGAAGACGTAGCCGGCTTCGGTCGCGAGCCGCTTGACGTAGGCGTAGTCGCTGCCCTTCTGCTGCGGGATCTGCTGCACCGGGATCGGCGGGATATCGAGGACGCTCGGGATCACCATCGGGATCACGCCGAGCGCCGCGTATTTGGCGAGGATCGCCAGCACCCGCACCGAGGGCGGCATTGCCGGGAAGGGCAGGCCGGGCAGCTCGATGATATCCATCAGCGCCGACATGTCCTTGCCCTTGATCACCAGCTTGCCGATGCCGCCGCTGCCGGGCTGGGTCTCGACATTGGTGACCATGCCGTCGATGACGGACTCGGCCGTGCCGTTGATGGTGACGACCAGCACCACGCGGAGCAGAGGTGGCAGCGCGCCGCCGCCGGCGAGCAGGAAGATGGTGCGCAGCGGCGAGCGCGCCGGCAGGTCGAAAGTCAGCTCGAAGCCGCTCTGCGCATCGCCCGATCCGATCTCGACCTTGGCATGGGTCAGCGTTTCCAGCACCTCGCGCGGCGCCGGCACCGGCGCCGGGCCGATCTGGAGCGAAAGCTGGACGCCGCCCTGCATCATCGGCCTCCTTACAGCCCGTTCGGGCGGGGAATCTGCACGCGCTCACCGGGTGTGTCGGTGAGCTCGAACGGATCGGTCACGACATTGGCGTCGGCGATGCGCCAGTACAGCTCGGGATCGCCGAGCATGGTGGATGCGAGCGTGTCGGGCCGCTCGCCGGCGTTGACGATGTGCTCGCCGGCGATGCCGATGTCGCGGCCGTGCGGGATGAATCGGCGCAGCACATAAGCGACGCCGGGATCGTCGGCGCTGCGCTTCAACCGCCCGATCGCCGCGCCGTGATAGCGGCTGTTCGGCGGAAACGTATTGTCCGGAAACGCGCCGGCGTCGATCAGCATCTGGACGGGATCCGAGGACATGTTGTGCTCCGTCAGGGCAGGCTGGTGAGACCGAGCGAACCCAGTGAGGCGCCGCCGGTGAGGCCGGCGAGCGTTTCGCGGGTGCGCAGGTAATTGAGAAAGATGGTGCCGCCGCGGTGCGAGAAGCCGAGGTCGTCGGTGCTCATCACGTGCAGGCCGAGCGAGACCTTTGCGCGGATCGGGTTGAGCGAGGGGTCGAACGCCTCCTCGACGATGGAGAATTCGGCCACGCGCACCGGCGCGATCCGGTTCTTGCTCCAGACGAACAGCACGAGCGGCGCCTCCGGCGGCAGGATCTCGAGCGTGCCGCCGTCGGCCTGGCTTGCGACGCCGAGCAGATCGTCGACGCTCGGGTTGACCAGGGCCTCGAGCACCGCGAGCTGCGGCGCGATGCCGAAGGCGACCGCGGTGGCATGGGCGTCGGGATCGGCAAGCTGGTCGGTCGCGTCGATCTCGGCGTCGAGCTTGATGGTCTCGATCGCTGGCCCCTTGAGCCGGAACGGCTGCGCCCGCGCATTGCCTGCGCCGTCGCCGCCCGTGCCCTGCACCTGGTAGCTGCGGCTCAGCGTGTCCGGATTGTACTGGAGCGCGATCTGCCGCCGCACCGTGCCGCCGCCCGGCGCCAGCACCACGAGCCCGCCCTTGATCAATTTCGGCGACGAGGTGAGGCCGGTCATGGCGAGTCGTCCTGCGACGGCGGCAACAGCTTCATTTCCAGATCGAGCCGCAAGCTTCGTTGATAGTGTTCGAGGCTCGCCGGTGCGAACCCGGCAATCCGCAGCAGCACGGCGTTTGCGGGATTGACAAAGAGCGTGAGGCCACGCTGGGCGTAGACAAATTCGCTGCGCTTGATTTCGAGCGTCCCCAGAAACGAGTCGAGCTTCGCGTCCGGCTCGCCCAGGGCGTCGAGCAGGGACGGAAGCGGTTCGGGGAGGCTGACATCGGTCGCGTCGATGAGGATCACCGCATCGTCGTCGACCCACACGCGAACGCCGCGCGCAAAGCCTTCGGCGGTGGCGCTGAACCAGTTCGCGCGGCGTTGCTCGCTGCCGAGCCGCCCCTGGCCCTGCCGGGAGCGATCGAGATCGAACACCGTTGCGACGTCGTCCAGCGACGTCGGGCTTGCGAAGCCTGTGAAGGAGCGCAGCGATCGGCTGGCGAAGATCTGCAGCGGCCGCAGTGCAAGGTCGGAGATGCGCGCGGCCGGCATGGCTCAGCCTCCGATCTTTGTGACGTCGCCCTGGAAATAGGCGGCGTAGAGATTGCGGATACCGACGACGTTGACGAGCTTTACGGCTTCGGCATAGGAATCGTAGCGCCGACGCGAAGCCGGCAAGACCTTGATTGGATCGAGCTTGGCGTTCTCCGGTCCCTCGACCGCCACGCGCAGCGCCGGATCGTTGACGCGCGGTGCGACGTTCTCCCAAACGACCTCATCGAGGAATGAATCGACGCCCTCGATCAGGGTGTTGTACTGATTGGACGTGCTGCCAAAACTCTTGGCGAAGTCGTTGTAGGCCTTGGCGCGCAAGGTATGGATGTATTCGTGGATCAGCGTCTGGAACATATCCCAGAGGAAATCCCGGTCCTCGTTGCGCGTGCCCTTCTTGAAGATCTGGATGTTGACCTCGCCGTCGCCAGCCGAAGCGACCCAGCCGCGCTCGATTTCGTTGATCTGCTTGACCTGGTCGTCCGTGCCGGTGAATTCGTCAGCGAGCTTGCTGATGATCTTTGCCTCGTCGTTGACCGGAGCCTTCTTGTCGTCGAACGCCGGCGAGGCGTTGAACTTGCGATTGATGGCCCTG
This sequence comes from Bradyrhizobium sp. P5_C12, assembly GCF_054049735.1. Classification (NCBI taxonomy): domain Bacteria; kingdom Pseudomonadati; phylum Pseudomonadota; class Alphaproteobacteria; order Hyphomicrobiales; family Nitrobacteraceae; genus Bradyrhizobium; species Bradyrhizobium sp. P5_C12. The sequence continues at coordinate 80,299 of NZ_JBFULU010000021.1, read as the reverse complement.
ATGTTCCGGTTGGCCTGGAAGAAATACAGAATCATCCGCCGCGCCTTGGCGCGCTTCTGGTCGTCGTCCAGTGTCGCGAGCTCGGCCTCGGTATCGGCGAACAGGTCGTGGATGCTGCCGCGCGTGGTGTCCGTGTCGGCCTTCAGTTCGGGATGCGGGCGGTCGTAATAGTCACCGAACACCTTGTCGGTCTCTGCCTTGCTGGCCTTTCCAATCCGTTCGAATTCCTTGAGCTCGTGGGTCTCTGATTTGTCTTTGTGCTCGTCGGGTCCCCGATCCTTGACGACCTTGTTCCAATAGGCCTTGATCAGTTTTGGAAGCAGATCACGCAGCGCGTCTTCGTATTCTTGCTTGCCGGTGTCGCTGTTGTCGAAGGTGCGCGCGCTGCCGTCGGGGGCGAGCTGCACGTCCGGTTTGAGTGCCTTGGTTATCTCGGCCTTCTGTGCGGCGCCGGGAGCAACTGTCTTGGACAGGGCCTTGCCGCTGGTGGTCAGGGCGATGTCGCGCGACACGCGCTGGAGCACGAGGTCGTAGCCCTTGAGCTTTCCATGGGTGACGCTGGCTCTGAGTTGCAGGTTCAACTTTTTGTCCTCATCCGTCTCCGCGGCGACCTTTTCGTCGAGATCGTCGGCCTGGCGGCCGAGTACTGCACGCTCTCGACTGATATCCTGTATCGCCTTGTCTCGCGCTTTCGGCTCGAGCGCGAAGATCTCTGCGGCGACGCTGTCGACCTGGTCATTGCTCGTTGCGGCATCGAGCCGGTGCTTGAGGCCGGCCGCGTCGTAGGCGAACACCGGCGAGCCCTTGCCCGGATCGCCCTGCGGCTCGACGTTTCCCTTGAGCAGGGCGGCGCGACCGCCACGGAAGCGGGCGGCGAAGAACCGGGTCAGTTGCTTGTAGTTGTCGCCGTCGATGTCGGATTCGAGCTCGGTGACACTGAGTTTTCCTGAACCGAACATGATCCGCAGGGCGGCGATGTCGCTCAGCTCGAGCAGGTCGAGGATTGCTTCCTCGTCGCCGCCGAGCGTCGGGCCATCCTGCATCTCCTGGATCAACAGCGCCTTCTGAAGTGGATCGAGCTTGAACCCGGCCTGGCCTGCCTTCCACCGGCGGACGATGGCGCGTGCCTTGTTGTCACTGTCGAAGCTGCCTTCGTGCTCATTGGCCTGGGTGATCTTGTCGAGGTAGGCGAGCAGCTCCTTGTCGCCGAAATTGCCCTCGGCGCCGAAGAACACGGCGATCGACTCGTACCAGGCGAGCCGCTGCACCGCCACAGGCGGCGCGGTCTCGCCGTGCTGCTGCACCACATGGGCGAGCTCGTGCGCCAGAATGTGCCGGCCACGCGGGGTGTGTGGATTGTATGCGCCGTCGCCGAACACGATGTGCGCGCCCGCGGTATAGGCGGTCGCGCGGATTGCACGGGCCGAAGCCGCGGCTTGCGCGTCGGTGTGGATCCGCACATGGCTGAAGTCGGAACGGAATTGTCGCTCCATCGTCTCGCGGGGAGCGCCGAGCGGGGAGCCCGGCGATCCGACGACCTCCGATACTTCGGACGGCGCCGTCTGTCCCTCCGGGCGCGAGCCGCGTGACAATGGCGACAGCGTGGGCGCCCGATCGCCGGCTGCGGCGGGGCGCAGCACGTTCTCGGCCGCGCGCTCGGCTTCGGCCTCGAAGCGGTCGCGGCTCGGACGAAGTTCAAGCGAAGGCGCTCGCGCGGGCGAGGATTGTTTTGGGAGCGCCTTCGGTGCGGCATGCACGGTCATGGCCGGCCTCGCGAATTGCCGGCGCCGGGCGCGCTGGGCAATCGTGCCGCGACGCGATCGGCGACCGCGCGCGGTGCGGCGCCATGCTCGGCGTCAGCCACGGTGCCGGACCCTGTGAGCCGGTGTTGCAAGGCTTGGCCGATTGCGTCGGCGAGTCCTGCAGCTTCAGAGCGCCGCGATGCATCGACGATGAGGCGTCCGATCCGAATCTCGATGCCGGCATGTTTCATGGCGCGACTCCCGGCCAGGGCCGCTCGAGCTTTGAGAACTCGGCGCGCACCGCGGCGTTGATCGCGTCCTGTTCGATCGGTCCGCCACCGGCGGCGGCCAGGAATGCGGCGTTCAGCGCGATCGCGCGGATATTGCCGCCGGTCAGTTGCAGCCTCGCCAGCCCAGCGAAATCCACCTCGCCGAGCGGCGCATCGGCGGGGAACTGCATCCGCCACAATCGTTCGCGCGCTCCGGGGTCCGGGAAGGGGAACTGGATCACGTAACGGATGCGGCGCAGGAAGGCGCGGTCGAGCGCACTCTTCATGTTGGTGGTGAGGATCACGAGCCCGCGATAGGTCTCGATCCGCTGCAACAAATAGGCGATCTCGATATTGGCGAAGCGGTCGTGGCTGTCGCGCACGTCGCTGCGCTTGCCGAACAGCGCGTCGGCCTCGTCGAACAGGAGAATTGCGCCGCTGTTCTCCGCGGCCTCGAACAGCCGGCTCAGATTCTTCTCGGTCTCGCCGATATATTTGCTGACGACGCTGGCCAGGTCGATGCGGTAGAGATCGAGCCCGGCGGCGCCGGCGATCGCTTCGGCCGCGTAGGTCTTGCCGGTTCCGGACTCGCCGGCGAACAGCGCGGCGGCGCCCAGGCCGCGGCCATTGTGCGCGGCAAAGCCCCAATCGCCATGGACGCGCGGCCGGTGCTGCAATTCGGCGGCGATGGCGCGGAGCTGCGCGATCACCACCGGTGGCGCGACCAGATCGTCGAAATGAGCGCTTGTCTCGATCCGCTGCGCCAGCGCGTCCAGCCCGCCGCGCACTGCGGCGCGGCAGAGCCGCCACACCGTGGGCCCGAGCCTGGCCGGCTCGGCCTCCGTTTCGGCCAGCGCCTCGGCGACCACCAGGCGCAGCTCGGCAGCGGGTACGTTGAACTGCCCAAGGGCCGGGCGCAATGCGCCCGTGAGCGCGGCGGCCTGCTCGCGCGGGAGCCCGCGCAATGCACCGGCTTGCCGGGTGGCCGCGGGCGCATCCGGCACCAGAAGCCGCAATGTGCGCCGCTGCCGCAGTCGCGACAGGCGGGCCGGCTCGGGTGCGTTGAGCACGATCGCAGGTCCCATCAGATGGTCGAGCAGCGTCGCGGCGCGCGTCTCGGCGTCGGCCGGCTCGGTCGCGCAGTCGAGCTCGAGCAGGATGATGGCATCGCAGAGCGCCGCCTCGCGGTCGAGCAGGCAAGCGGTCGCGGCAAGCTCGCGCGGATCGTGCGGCAGGTTACGGACTTGCAGCCTCAAGATGTTTGCGCCGAGGTCGGCCAGCGCGTCGCGCGCGACGTCGCGCTGCGGCTCGATCTCGCTGCGGGGATGGTTTAGCGCGACCAGAGCCGCCGTTCCGGAGCCGAGGGCGTGCGCGATGCTGCGCGCCAGCGGCGCGTCGGGCTCGATCGGTCCGGCAGACTCGCACCGGGCAAGCCCGATCAGCCGCGTGTCCATCGCGGCGACGCCGGTCAGGTAATGCAGCACCCGCTCGTCGATCTGGATCGGCCGGCGCGGCGGTGCCTCGCGGCCCTCGCACTCGATCAGACGCCAGCGCCGCAACGGCCGCAACGGCGACAACGCGTCCCAATGCGGCTCGGCGAGCACCTGCATGGCGAAGTTGAGCGTCGGCTGCGCGGCCGTAACGCCGCCGTGCGCCCGCGCCATTGCCTCGCCGACAAGGCGGCGCAGCGCGCTGTCGAGCTCGACACCGGCTGCGAGCAGCACGACGTCGCGCTCGAAGGACGAAAGGCCGAACAGCTTCGTCAGCGCATCGAGTGCGGGCTCGAAGCCGTCGGCATCCTCCGGCAGACCCGGTTCGGTATCACACGGCGTTTCCCCCAATTGTCGCGCGAGGCGCAAGCGCAGCGCGACAAGCTGCGCCGCCAGCCATTTCTGGTTGAGGCTGGCCCAATCGGACGCCGGTTGTGTTCTGTCGTGCATGTTCATGCCGGCACGCTGAGGGTTTGCGATGCATCGAAGGCGGGTGCGTCGCCGCTGAGATCGAGCAGAAGGCTGTCGACGCCGTCCACGCGCAGCCGCGCCGGATAGGTGCCCGCGGGAAGCGTCGCGGGGAAATCGAACACCAGCGGGTCGGTGGCCGCGCTGCGCGGATTGGCCGTGGCCTCCACCGTGCCGAGAATGAGACTGGCGCGCTGGTGCGGCTGCACCTGGGGGCGGGAGAACAGGGTGACGGCCACGCGCGGCGGTCCAACCTTGCGCACCACGGTCGCGGCCGGCAGCGCAAGCGCCGCATCGGCCGCGATCACCAGGGCGGGTGCGATGATCAGGCCTACGGCATTGGTGTCGCGTTCGTTGGCTTCGCCGGCCGGCAGGAAACGTAGTGTGAGGCTCCATTGCCCCGGCGCGAGCGCGGCTTGCGCGGCCGCATCGTTCGGCAGCGTCAGGGTAAGCTCGGTGCCGTCCGCATTGGGCGCGCCCGGCGCGAGCTCGATCGCGCCGGGAAACAGCGAATTGACCAGCCGCACGCGGAAATTGCTGCCGATCAGGCGGATGCCGGAGAGCACCACCGGCTCGCCGAGCCGCGCGCCGCTCTGTTTCAACTGCGCCGTTGCCGCAAACAGCGTCGGCAGTGGTGGCAGCAGGTCGGGATTGACGACGACGCCGCGGTCGCGCTTGGTCGCGGGATCGATGATCCCGCGCGACAGCACCGGCAGCGGCGAAAGTGCGGGCTTGGTGGCTTCGATCAGCACCACCGACACCACATAGGCGGCCGAGGGCCGGTAGTGCGACTGGATTGCCGCCCACAGCCTCGACATTTCCTCCGGCCCCATCACGGCCGGTGTGACCTTGATCAGCTCGGCCTGATCGGCGAGGTCGGCGGCGGCGAGTGCCTGGAACGCCGGCGGCAGCATCGCGACGTCGAGCGGGTTCGGGTTGAGCGCGCGCCGCACTGCGGCGCGGTCGAGCACGGGGCGCTCGTGCAGCAGATGCATGCCGTAGCCGAGCAGGATCTCGGCCTGGCAATCGACCCGCGCATAGGCCGTCAGCAGATAATGCAGATCAAGCGCGAGCGGCGCGTTGGTCAGTCGTTCGCCGCTCGTCGACGACCGCGACGGCAGGGCGCGGTTGCGCCAGCCCGGGTTTGGCGTGACCTGATGCAGGAACAGGTTCAGCCGCGGCAGCTCCTCGGCGCTGCTGAGGTCGATCGTGTCGGGCGCGACCGCGCTGACATTGACCGTGCCCCCGACGGCGGGCCCGGCCTCGATCAGCCCGTTGTCGAGCAGGTTGCGCAGCACCGCGCTGACCGCGCCGATCGCGAGCGGTGAGCTCATGCGCGGCCTCCCGGCGTCGGGCGGTGCAAATAGTCGGACAGCGACACCGACGGCTTTGGCGCCGGCTTGGCGGTGCGCGCCGCGCGCGGCGGCTCCGGCGAGCGGATGTCGATGCGGTCGATGGTGACCTTGATCACGGGCGGCGTTTCGCGCCGGCGTTGCGACTGGTCGGCGAGCACGGCGTGGCCGAGCGGAGGCACCGTTGAGGGTGGTGGGGTTTCGTGTCGGCGCTGCGATGCATCCCGCACAATGGTCTCGCGCGGCTGCGTCACGCGCGGCGGCGGACGAGGGCCTGTCTCGGTCGCTGGTCCTGGCGGCGCAGCATCCGAGTGAACCGGCCGCGTCTCGGTATCGATCTTGACGACGGGGGGCAGCCGCGATCCACCTTCGTCTGTGTCGGTCCGCGCGCGATGCGGCTGTCGCGTTTCCGTGGGAGGATCGTCCATGATGATGGCACGCCGCGGCGTCGCATCCGGTGGCGAAGGCAATGGCTGCGCCTCGTCCGACCACGTCTCACGTACCGGATCATCATCGGTGCGTGCCGTGGCAAAGCGCGGTGGCAGGGCAACGCGCGCCGCGCCGGGGATCGGCTCGCCGCGGCCGAGGCGCACGAGATTCTGCAAGAGGCCGGTCATGATGCGCCTACCAGTTGCAGATAGGCGGCACGGCGGGTGTGCGGCAGCGCCAGCACCTCGGCTTCGCTCCAGCCATATTCGCGCGCGAGCGCATCGACCTCGAGCAAGGTGCGCTCGGCGGCTGCCTGCACCTCGGCCCACAGCGCCGGCGCGATATCGATCACGGCCTGCCAGAAGTGGCCGCAATCGGGACAGTCGAGCGCGAAGGCGAGGACCGCGCCGGGATCACAGCGCTCGAGCTCGGCCTCGATCCGGTCCACAATGTCCTGGCCGGGCATCGTCGGCTGCGCCTCGCCAAGGCAGCATGTCAGCAACATCCCGGCCGCGGCTGCGGAGTCCGGCGCTGCGGCCAGGCTGGCGAGATCGGACAGCGTCGGCAGCCGCAATGTCAGTTCGCCGCCGTCGCCTGCGATCCGCGGCGATGCGGCGTCGGGCGGTGGTGCAAGCCCGGCCGCGAGCGTTGCGCTGTCGGCCACGAATTCACACTCCGTCTGGCAGGCGGGGCAGGCCGCACGCAGCCGCCATGGCGCGCCGAACAATCTTGTCCGCAAGGCCAGCAGCGCGGCATTGCCCGCCCCGATCGAGTCCGTTGGCGCCGCGCCGGCGGCCGCGAACAGGGCATTGTCGCGCTGACGCCACGCGCGGCCGGCGGCCCGGTCCCACAGCGCCAGAATGTCCTGTTCGTGTTGCGCGGCTGCGGACGGCATGAGCAGCCTCAGGCCTGATCGGACAAGGTGGGCTCGGATGGCTCGGCGACCGCCGGATCGCGCTCCCAACCCTCGTTCTCCAGCTTGATGTGTTGGATGGCCACCGCATTGGCGTTGGCGTCGAGATCGGGCAGCGACTGATATTCCGAGACCCAGCAGCGGAAGATCTTGTAGGCGAGCGCGAGCTGCCCGGCCTCGTTGTAGACCTCGAGAATGATGTCCTTGCGAAAATTCTTCAGCGAGACCTCGGCGCCGAGGCCGGCGCCGAAATGCCAGACCCGGTTGGCCCATCTCTCGAACTCGGTGTCGTGGGTGACGCCGCGATCGAGCGTGATCGCTTCGAACTTGCTGCGGCCGGGCGACTTGCGTCCGGTCGAGGGATCGCCGCCCTCGCGGTGCTCGACCACCTCGGTGGTGCGCTTCAGCGCCGACACCTTGCTGATGCCGGCAACGTAGCGGCCGTCCCATTTCACGCGGAACTTGAAGTTCTTGTAGGGATCAAAGCGCTCCGGATTGACCGAGAACTGTGCCATGCGTTTGCCTCAGCTTTTCCTGCCTCAGGTTGGGATGTCACCGGCGATCTGCTGGATCTTGATGACGACGAACTCGGCGGGCTTCAGCGGCGCGAAGCCGACGATGATGTTGACGATGCCGAGATTGATGTCGGCCTGCGTCGTGGTCTCGCGGTCGCATTTGACGAAATAGGCTTCGCGCGGCGTACGGCCCTGGAATGCGCCCTGCCGGAACAGCCCCTGCATGAAGGCGCCGATGTTGAGCCGGATCTGCGCCCAGAGCGGCTCGTCATTTGGCTCGAACACCACCCATTGCGTGCCGCGATACAGGCTCTCCTCGAGAAACAGCGCCATGCGCCGCACCGGCACGTATTTCCATTCCGAGCCGCGGTCGTTCTGTCCGTGCAGCGTGCGCGCGCCCCAGACCACGTTGCCGTAGACTGGCAGCGTGCGCAGGCAGTTGATGCCGATCGGATTGAGCTGGCCGTTCTCGGCGTCACTCAGCGTCAGCGCGAAGCCGACGGCGCCGTTGACGCTGGCATCGCTGCCGGCCGGCGCCTTCCAGACCCCGCGCGTGGCGTCGGTCCGGGCATAGACGCCGGCGACGAAACCGCAGGGCGGGAAATCGCGCACGACGCCCGATTGCAGCGGATCGGACTGCATCACCCAGGGATAGTACAGCGCAGAATAGTTGCCGGGCGCGCTGATGAGGCCGACCTCGCCCTTCGTGGGGTTGGCCATGTTGGCGACCGTCTCGCCCTGGAGGCTGTCGATGATCAGGAACGCGCGGCGGGTGAGACAGCGCTGTTGCAGGGTGCCGAGCGCGGTCTGGGTCGCGCCGTTGACGTTGGTGAGACCGGGAACGCAGACCAGGTTGAACAGATCGATACGATCGACGATCCCGCCGAGGGCGAACAAGGGAGCGAGCGCCGTGAGGAACGGCCCGTCAGTGGCGGCGAGGACCGTACCGTCGGCGCCCCCTGCAAAGGCCTTCGGGGTCGAGGCCGGATTCGGCACGGTCGTCGACGCGGTGGTCAGTTGATCCATGAAGGCCGAGCGGCCATTGACGACGTTCGGCGCATAGCGCGGATCGGTCTTGTCCATCGACAGATCCTGGAATGATTCCACGACCGCCGTGCTTGGCGTCGGACCGATGACGTCGAGCTGGAACCGGGTGTTGTTGTCGGCACGCAGCGTCAGCTTGACGCTGTAGGCGTGGGCCCATTGGCCCGGCGAGCTTGCCTTGATGCCGAGATCGCCGATCGGGCAGGTTGCGGTCAATGCGTCGGTCGCGGGCACCGGCGGATTGGACTGCATCGCGATGCGCACGATGTAGGCGTCGCTGCCGCCATTGTCGAAGAAGTGGCGCACGGCGTAGCCGAGATAGGCGCGGCGGTCGAGCCCGCCATAGGCGCGCTCGTAGTCGGCGAAGCTCGAGATCCGGACGGCGCGGTCGATGGGGCCGCGCGGCGCCCACCCGATGAACAGTGCGATCGACGTCGCCACGCCCGAGATCGAGCGCACGCCGCTGGAGATTTCCTCGATATAGACGCCGGGTTGCAGAAGGGCTGAGGGCATGTGGGCTCCTGTGGGTTGGCGGTCCGTCTCGCTCGGTCAGACCGCAGCGATGTTCTTGCCTCGCCGTCGGGCGAGCCCGCGGCGCGGCCTGCGCCCGTGCCCGGGCGGATCGCGGATCGCCTGCGACAGCGATTCTGCCGTAATTTCCTCGATGAAGGTGCGGTGTGGCCGCAGCTCGTACAGCGCGCCGCTCTCGCCGCTTGCGACGATCGTCACGACCTTCAGCCGTGGTCGGCTGCGCAAGAGGCTCGCGAGCCTGTCGCGCTCGTCCGCGGCCGTCTGGGCCATCACGACGACGTCGGCACGGGTGCGGCGGGCCTCTGCCGCGAGGTTGGTGTCGTCGGTCATGCCGACCACCGCCAATGCGGGATCTTTTGCGACAACATGCTCGAGAATGTCGGTCATCAGCCCGGGGAATCCCGCAATGAGAATGCGTCTCTGTCGCAATGGCCACCTTTGCCACGAGCCTTGCACAAGGCGCGGCGGCACGATTGAGCCAAAGGGTTCAGTGAGGATGCAGGCGATGGTCTGGACCGTGTGTGCCGCGCGGGGCCTGGCTCTGCCGCGCCGGGCGCGCCGCGGGAACGGCGACACGCTGATCTTGCGCGGGCCGGTGGCCGCTATTGCACCGGACGGTCTAGGCCATAAGGTCTAGCGGATCTGGATCCGCGAGCGCGCGGGTGACGGCGCACCGGCTGCGTGCAGATGCTTGCTGATCTCGCCGCGGCGGCGGATCTGCAATTTGCTGAGCACGTTGTGCATGTGGTTCTTGACTGTCGAATCGCGGATTCGCAAGGCGCGCGCGATCTCCTTGTTCGACAGCCCCTCGCCGACGAAGCGGATGATCTCGTGCTCGCGCGGCGTCAGCGTGTCGACGCCGGCGGCAGGCTCTCGCACCGCGGCCCGGGCCGACAGCAGCGCCAGCCGGCCGAACAGCGCGGCGGCGACCTTGGGCGAGCACACGAGCTCGTCGCGCATCGCGTTGTGGATGGCCGCGACCACATCGCCGATCGAGCCGTCGCACAGCACGAAGCCGGATACGCCGGCCTCGGCGCAGGCGAGGATGTCCTGCTCGACCTCGGCGACCGCGATGGCGACGACCTTCAGCGCCGGCGACAGGGCGCGACAGGCCGTCGATCGCCGCAGGCCTTGCGCTGTCGCGATGTCGACCAGCAGCACCTGTGCGCCGCTGTCGATGACCTGCTCCGGCGGGGTCGACAGATCGCCGTGTCCGGTGACGCGCAGGCATTCCTGCCGCGCCAGGCACGAACTCAGGCCTTCGCAGAGCAGGCGTACGTTACTGAGGATGAAGACGCAGACGGGCGCGCCGCCGCCGTTTGGCTCGGCCGATGGCTGCGATGGATGTGAAATGGCGCCGTGGGACTGCGGCGGGGCAGCGTGCCCTGCCGGGACTGACGCATTGGACGACATGCCTGCCTCCCGATTGCCAACTCACAACCGTGTTTGCCGCCGCGCCCAGTTGAAAGCCAAAGATCAAAAAAGTTGTATCTTTAGTATCTTTCCCCTTGAAATTGAGTATTGCGCGTTTTGCGGACGCTGACAAGTATTGACATTAGATGCCCGCCTGCCGAGGGCGTTTCGACGCATGTGAACTGGACCATTGACAGGCGCTGGTTCAATTCGTCAGCGCTACATGCGTCGATTGTGGCATGTCCGCCTCAGGCCAGGATCTGGGCTCCGGGCATCGCGCCGCCGTCAAGGCGCTGCCATTCCTTCGCGAGATAATCGTCGATCGCATCGCGCGGCATGGGCTTTGCGAAATAATAGCCCTGGATGAAGTCGCAGCCGAGCCGGCGCAGGCTGTCCAGCTGGGCGCGGGTCTCGACGCCCTCGACAACGCAGGCGATTTCCATGTCGTCGCACAGGCCGGTGAGCGACTTGATGATCTTGTGGCTGACCGGATTGTCGTTGATGTCGGCGACGAAGCTGCGGTCGACCTTGATCTTGTCGAGCGGCAGGCGGTGCACGTGGCTCAGCGACGAATAGCCGGTGCCGAAATCGTCGAGCGAAATGCCGCAACCCATCGCCTTCAGCGCGGCGATCGATTGCTGCGCGCGCACGAAGTCGAAGGTGACGGCGGTCTCGGTGATCTCGAAATCGATCCGGCGCGGCGGCACGCCGCTTCTCTCGATGATGGTGATCAGCGGCAGAATCCCCTCGGCCGAACAGATGTCGTGGGCGGAGAGGTTGAACGACACGTGGATTTCATCGGGCCAGCTCTTCGCGGCTGCGAGCGCGCGAACCAGGAGCGCCTGCGTCAGGGGACGGATCAGGCCGATGCGTTCGGCTGCGGGAATGAAGTCGGCCGGCGAGACCTGGCCGAGGCGGGGGCTGTGCCAGCGCGACAGCACCTCGAAGCCCGCGGTGTGCTCGCTCATGGCATCCACGATCGGCTGGAATACCAGCTCCATCTCGGTGTCGAAATCGGATGTGCGCAGCAGGTTCTCGATGACGCCGCGGCTGCGGATCTCGGCCTCGAGCTCGCTCGAGAAGATCACGGTGCGGCCGCGCAGATGGCGCTTGGCGTGATAGAGCGAATAGTCGGCGCATTCATAGAGCGCCTCCGACGTCGTCGCGGAGTGCGGAAACAGGGCAAAGCCGATCGAGCAGGATAATCCGGTATGCGCGGTATCGAGCTGGTAGGGCAGCTTGACCCGATCGCCGATGCGTTCGCCAAGCCGCGCCAGATCGGCCTCCTCGGGGTCGCCGCACACCACGAGGCCGAACTCGTCGCCGCCGAGCCGGGCGAATTCGACCCGCTGCGGGCCAAAGCCCTCGCAAACCTCGCGGATGCGCCGGCCCGCCTCGATCAGGACGCGGTCTCCGACCGAGTGGCCGTAATTGTCGTTGATCGGCTTGAAGCCGTCGAGGTCGATGATCCCGACCGCGAGGCGAACATTTCTGCGTTCGGCGTCGCCGAAGGCGCTCGCAAGCTCCGCGAAGAAGCGGCGGCGGTTCGGCAGCTCGGTGAGGGAATCGAGATTGGCGAGACGGAAATTTTCGTCCGAGAGGGCTTGCGTCGCCGCCTGCTGTGCGAGCAGCGACTTGCGGCTGGCGACGAGGTCGGCGAAGTCGCGATAATAGATCACCAGCACCGTCACCATCGCGCCCGAGACCAGGAGGTTGTTGACCGCGATCGCCTTCAGGGTCGGCTCACCCGTGGCGAAGAAGAACAGCACATAGGGCACGTCGACGACCAGCGTCACGATCAGCGCCGCCGACCGCAGATGCATCAGCGAGAAGATGCAGCCGATCACGGTCACGGCCATGTAGAAGGCGACCTGGCTCTTGGCGAAGGGATCGCCGTAAGGATAGAGCGCGAAGGACCAGGCGGTGAAGCCGGCGCCGATCGGCAGCGTCATCCAGTTGGTCGCGCGCAGATTGCGCAGGATGTCGGCGTCGCTGCGCACGAGATGGCGCTGGCGCAGCCACCAGACGGTGCGGAGCGCTGCAAGCACGGTCAGCACGCTCGGCACGATCATCGTCAGCCAGTCCGGCGCCACGTTCACATAGGTATAGGCGACCGCGATCGTGTTGCTGATCAGGATGAAGTAGAGCAGCGGGATCTGCTTGGAGAAGGCTTCGAACTGCGCGCGCGTCAGGTCCGGGTTGTCGGCCGGCACGCGAAACAGCCGCATGGCGGCGGCGAGGTGAGTCTTCAAATCGACGACAGGCATTGCAATACGCGCCCCGGATTCCTTCAAAACGGGGGGATATTTGCACGGCGGGGGTAAAGGGCGCGTTAGGCGGGTTCCGCGGCAAGAGCCCGCGCAGGTTGCGCGCTGCCGCGGAATTTTACGGCCGCGCGCATTGGTGAGGCCGCGTTAAGGATATGCGGCGGCAGAGACATGCATCGTCCCCGATAACCGCAGCTACGTTCTGCTAACCATGTGCAATCGCGACGGCGCGGTCGAGCGTATTGCCGCGCGCTCGGCCGGCGCATTTGATTCACCTCTCCTCGCCGCGGAGAGGTGAAGAGAGGCGTATGACAGCCGCTATTTCTTCTCGAGCGCGGCCGTCTGCTTGGCGAGCTGCTTGTCGAACTCCTCCGACAGGCCGGTCGCGTAGGTCGCGAGCTCGCCCGGCTTGACGAACGGGTTCGGCGCGCCGTCCTTCATCTCGGCGCGCTTGGCCTGCATGCCATAGACTTCGGGATGCGGTCCAAGCAGCACGTCGATCTTCATCGCCTTTACCTTGGCATAAATCGCGCGGTAGTCGTCGACGATGCCGGCGTGGGTCGGTTGACCGACCAGCCGGTTCAACGCGACCGTGCCGCTGCAGAAGAACAGCACCTCGCGGTCCTGGTTACCGTCCTTGACGGTCATTTCCCAACTCGTGCAGCCCGGCGAGTGGCCGGGCGTTGAATGCGCCGTCAGTGTGGTGTCGCCGAGCGTGACCTTGTCGCCCTCCTTGACGGCACGGTCGACCTTGACGGCGGGGAAGACGAGGTCCTCGTTCTTTTCGTCGCCGGGATAGTAGCCACCTTCGAGCAGCGGCTTGTCGCGCTCGCCGGCCACGAGCTGCGCGCCGGTCTCCTTCTTGATCTCGGCGAAGCCGCCGGTGTGGTCGAAATGCGCGTGGGTGTTGAGAATGTACTTGATGTCGGCGACCTTGAGACCGAGCTTTGCGATGTTGTCCTTGATCATGCCGGTCGACTCCGGAAGCGCCGTATCCATCAGGATCAGGCCTTGCGAGGTCTTGATCACGTAGACGGCGATGCCGTCGGTGCCGACATAATAGATGTTGCCGATGAGCTGGAACGGCTCGAACGGCGTGGTCCATTTCTTGGTGACTGCCGTCAGGAAATCCTTGACGGTCTGTGCCTGCACGCCGGTTGCCGACAGCGCCAATGCGCACAGTGCGGCCGTGAACGCTCTCATGATCTGCCTCCCGTATTGTTCTTGTTGGTTCTTGTTCGTTCTTGTTGTTTCGATCGGACGCAGCCTGGGTGCCTTCCCGACGGGCCGCAAGCTACGTCGTGACCGGCCTGTCGGCAACGGTTTCATGTCCGGAATATTTCACGTCCCGTGCGGGAATAACGGTTCGCGGCCGGTTTAAGTATGGCGGCCATCGCGGCAACGCGGGCCGCCCGGGTTTGACCGCTTGCCGGTCACCCGGCATACTTCGCCTTCAAGACGAGCCAACAAGACTCGTCGGCACCGGGAGCTGAAATGATCAGGATCTTGCCCGTCCTCGCGGTGACGCTGATTTCCGCTGCCTCCTTCACGTCAGTCGCCATGTCGCAGCCGGCCTGCGTGACCCAGGACATGGCCGTGCCGTCCGGTGCCAACACCACCGACAAGGCGGCGCCCTTCTTCATCGATACGACGGGCCTTGACTTCAAGACAGCGCCGCCGACGCGCGATCCGTCGAACCCCAATTATCCGCGCGCGACCGAGTTGCCTGACGGAACGCTGCCGCCGCCTGGCGCCGAGGGCAATTTCATCATCGGCCCGACCCACAATCCGGCGCCGGAGACGATCGCGAAAGAGGGCGTGCCGCGCGGTACGACGAAGTCGTTCACGCTGACCTCGAAGGACAGCACGATCTACAATCCCGGCCTGATCCGCGACGATGTCGCCGGTTGTACCAATTCCTCGATCATGACGACCGTCACCGCGCCGGACGACAAATCGCACATGATCGTCACCACGAGCCATCCCGGCATCTGGTCGCGCACGATCGACGTCTACGTGCCGGCGCAATATGTCCGCGGCACCGAGGCGCCGTTCATCGTGGTCGGCGACGGCGGCTCCAACGCCTACAAGGATCTCGCCACCACCCTCGACAATCTGATCGTGCAGCGCCGCGTGCCGCCGATGATCGCGATCCAGATCGGCAATGGCGGCCAGGATGCGCAGGGCAGCCAGCGCGGGCGCGAATATGATGCGGTGTCAGGTGTGTACGCGCAGTTCGTCGAGCGCGAGGTGCTGCCGCTGGTCGAGAAGAACGCCGACGTCAAGCTCACCAAAAATCCCGACGGGCGCGCGACCATGGGGCTGAGCTCGAGCGGTGCTGCAGCCTTCACCATGGCGTGGTTCTATCCCGACCTCTATCACCGCGTGCTGGCGTTCTCGCCGACGATGGTCAACCAGCAATGGCCGCATGATCCGTCTCTGCGCGGCGGCGCCTGGGAATATCACAGCGCATGGACGGGGCCGGCCGGTCCCAATCTCATCTCCAAGGCCGGCGTGCTCACGCCGGCTGAGCCGCCCGGGGTGCCGCTGATCGTTGCCGCGCCGACCAAGCCGATCCGCTTCTGGTTCTTCGGTGGCGACTAGGACCTGTTCTATCCCAATCCCACCATTCCCGACGGGATGCACGACTGGACGTTGTCGAACGCGCTGATGGCGAAGGTGCTGGCGGAGAAGGGCTACCACTACCAGTTCCTGTTCGTGCGCAACGCCAAGCACGTCGATCGGCCGACGATCGCGCAAACCCTGCCGGCGGCGCTGGAATGGGTCTGGAAAGGCTATCCGATTCCCTGAGCCAAAGTGCCTGGGATGCCTAGCGCCCGATCGTCACGCCCGCGGTGGAGCGCATGGCGTCCCTCAGGCTTCTTGCGTTCATGTCGTCGAGGACCTGCCGCGTCAGCACGGTGGTCTGGCCGGGCGTGTTGAGGACGGTCTCGCCGCGGGAGGACGAGAGCCGGTCGGCCTTGTAGGGCGCGACCGGATCGGTGGCGGGCGCGTGGTGCGCCCGCTTGCCGGAAGCGGCAAAGGCTCCATGCGAGACGCAGAGTGCGGCGATCACGATCAGTCGCAACAATTTTGCGGGCATGCGATCTCCCCTATTTGGGATATCAGCCTAGCATATGGCGAGCGTGGCCGCGGTGGAAAAGGATCAGGCGAGAGCGGCCTGGCGTTCCCGCACGGGTTCGCGGACCCGGTCGGGTTTCCCGGGCTCGGCGAGCCGGGTGAAGCTGCGCTGGCTCGCATGCGCGGGCGCTTCGACGATGACGCCCTCGCACACGATCTGCCCGCCGAGCATCTTGAATTCGAGCTTGTCGTAGCGCGGCATGGTCTCGCCGGGCTCGGGCGGCAGCAGCTCGACACGTCCCTGGATGTTGAGCGTGGCGTCGCCGGTGCCATGAAGCCGCGGATTCCACATCCTGATCCCGGTTTCCGCCCAGCGCCGCCGGATCAGCGTGGTGCGGTCGACGGGTTCCGCGGCTCTGGCAGGGGCCTTCGGTGCGCTGCGGGTCTCCGGTGAGGGGGTCTCCGGTGAGGGGGTCTCGAGGACCGGTTCCGGCGCGACATGCGTGACGACGCTCGCTGTGTCGGCAGAGGAACCCTCCGCGGCGATGGCTGCGATCGGGGCAGGATCGTTGGCCGGGACCGGCTCGATCTCCATTGCGACGACAGCGAAGGGAGCGGCGTCGATGCTGTTCTCGGAGACCTCCGCCGCCGAGACTTCGCTGTCCGCAAGCGCGACACACGAATCCTCCACGACAGCCGGCTCAACATCAGCGACGTCGAAGGAGGTATCGTCGTTGACGGCGAGAACAGGGACATCAATCGGAGGGATCTCGATGTCTATGGACGAGACCAGCGCCTCCTCTACGACGACAAGCTCGACCTCGGTCGAGAGGTCGGCAGTTGCATCGCTGCTGATGACAGGCTCGGGCGCGTTGGCCTGCTGGCTCTCGGCCTCGACAGGCGACAGCCGCGCCTCTGCAACGATGACGGGTTCGACGTTCGCCGGGGGTTCCGCAGACGGGGCGCTGCTGACGAGCTCGGGAGCATCGACCGGCTCGCTCTCGACAAACGGCACCGATGTCTCTTCTACGACGACGGGTGCGACGTTGGTCTGGAGCTCTGCAGGCGGATCGCTGCTGACGAGCTCATGAGCATCGACGGCCTCGCTCTCCACCTCGACTGACGAGACCGAAACCTCTTGGACGACGACCGACTCGACCTCTGTCGGCGTTTCCGGGGATGAATCGTCGGTGACGCTGATATCCGTCGGCGCTGCGGACGAGCTCTCCGGGATGACCGAGATAGCGGTGCCATCCCCGGCGGCCGGAGTCGCAACGGCGGTCTCGGTGTCACCGCACAGCGGGTTAGTGCTGCTGCTGTCGGGAGCCGGAACATCTTCTGCGATGTCGGCAACGATTGCCGGCGAGTCGCTTGCCGCGATCGGTGCGACGTCGATGCTGCCGCGGTGCGGCAAGGGCCTAAGCCGGGTGAACGCCCATTTCACCGCAGGAATGCGGCGCAGCAACGATATCAGTCTCGAAAGCACAGGGAGTTGTCCAAGAGGTACTCGGCGTGAGGCAATCGCTGATTCGCCAGCAATGCAAAAACTGCCCCGGCCGTCACATCGATGTCAATGTAGGTGGGACCAATTGCAGAACATCCGTGCGTCCACCGCGCGGGAAACGCGACTGCCGTGTCGCGCTTTCGGGCGATCCACGATTGCAACGCCGACCGTGTTGCATCCTTCATTCGAAATGCATCGATGCGAGCGTATGCGTGACAAACCGTCTCGCCGTTATGCGGTACCGCCCCGACCGCTGATCCTGAGCCGAACGTGGGGCTTCCCAGCGTCGTCCTCCCTGGCGTAATTTGAAACGTCTGGAGAGTGAGGACAACGCATGAGGAAGCTTGCCGCCATCGCAGCGGTTCTGGTCTGGTCGACGTGCGCTTACGCGCAGGATCGCACCATCACCGTCGCCTCGACGACGTCGACCGAACAGTCGGGCTTGTTCGGCTACCTGCTGCCCCTGTTCTCGAAAGCCGAGGGCGTCAATGTGAAGGTCGTTGCCGTCGGCACCGGCCAGGCGCTGGACATCGGGCGGCGGGGCGATGCCGACGTGGTGTTCGTCCATGACAGGCCCGCAGAAGACAGGTTCATGTCGGAAGGGCAGGGCGTGAAGCGTTTCGACGTCATGTACAACGACTTCATCATCGTCGGGCCGAAGAGCGATCCGGCGCAGATTGCCGGTGGCAAGGACGTCGCTGATGCGCTGCGCAAGATCGCGGCGGCGAAGGCGCCGTTCATCTCGCGCGGCGACAAGTCCGGCACGCACGCGGCCGAGCTCAGGCTGTGGAAGGAGGCGGGTGTCGACCTCAGTGCCGGCAAGGACAGCTGGTATCGCGAGATCGGTCAGGGCATGGGGCCGGCGCTGAACATGGCCTCATCCTCGAACGCCTATCTGCTGTCGGATCGCGGCACCTGGCTGTCGTTCAAGAACCGCGGCGAGCTCGCCGTCCTGACCGAGGGCGACAAGCGGCTCTTCAACCAGTACGGCGTCATGCTGGTGAATCCGGCAAAGCATCCCGACGTGAAGGCACAGGACGGACAGGCCTTCATCGACTGGCTGGTCTCGCCGAAGGGGCAGGACGCGATCGCCGGCTACAAGGTCGGCGGCGAGCAGCTATTTTTCCCCAACGCGTCCCACTAGCAGGAAGGCGACGGTCGATACCGCCACGCTGAGCGCGAGCAGGATCAGCCCGAGCCCGAGCGCCAGCGGCAGGTCGCCCTTGCTGGTCTCCAGGGCGATGGCGGTCGTCATCGTGCGCGTGAAGCCGCGGATGTTGCCGCCGACGATGATGATGGCGCCCACCTCCGCGATCGCGCGCCCGAAGGCCGCCAGAAAAGCCGTCATCAGCGAGGTCCGGCCGAGCGCAAGCAGGAGTGCCATGCTGCGCAGCACCGACAGCCCGTCGATCCGCGCCAGATCGCCATATTCCGCCCACAGCAGGCTCGCCGGCCTGTGCACCAGTGCGACCACGATCGGCGTGGCGAGCAGCGTCTGCGCGATCACCATCCCGGTTGGCGTGAACAGCAGGCCGGCTGCTCCGAGCGGGCCCGACCGCGACAGCAGCAGATAGAGGCCAAGCCCGACCACGACCGGCGGAAGGCCGAGCAGCGCGTTGGTCAGCACGATGATGACCTGCCGTCCACCGAAGCGGGCGATCGCCAGAAAGGCCCCGAAGGGTGCGCCGATCAGCACCGCGAGGATGCTGGCGGTCAGGCTGACGCGCAACGACAATGCGACGATGCCGAGGAGCTCGGCATCGGCCTCGCCGATGAGCGAGAAGGCGGCGGCGACGGAGCGCGCGAAGTCGTTCATTCGGCCTGACGCTTCGGCGTCCGGCAAAGTGCCTCTGGATCGTCGATATCGACGCTACGCAATCGCTTCACGGGCTGGTCTCTGTGAGTCTTGTTGACGTCTACAGAATACCCGGGAGAGACGATTTGGAAACGCGTTTCATTCGGAAAATGGATGTGTGTGCGCCTGATGCCGGCTCCCGGGACGTAGATCCTAGGGCCGCTTGGCCTGTCAATCGGGGATCCGGTGCAATCTGCCCCGAACCTCCATCTCAAAGCTCAGCGCTTGACGTTAGCCGAGGCCGCGACCGTGGGGGCTGCCCCAAAGCTCAGTTGCCAGTACCGTTCGATCTGATCAACCAAGGCGGGCGGCAGCGGAACGTAATTGAGCGTTTCAGCCTGCGGCTTGCCGTTCTCCAGCGACCAGCGCACAAAGTCGATGGCGGCTGCCGACCGTTCCGGCGATTTCGGGGTCTTCGGCATCAGCACGAATGTCGTGGCGGTGATGGGGTAGGCGTCTTCACCCGGCGCGTTGGTGAGCACGAGATGGAAATCCTTCTCCGCCTTCCAGTCCGCGCTCGAGGCCGCCGCCTGGAACGATGCGGCGTCGGGGACGACGAAATTGCCGGCACCGTTCTGCACGATTCCGAAGGAAATCCTGTCGAGCCGTTGCAGCGCGTAGGTGTATTCGAGGTAACCGATCGAGCCGGGAACGAGACTGACGAGCGAGGCGACGCCGTCATTGCCCTTTCCTCCCAACCCGACTGGCCACTCGACCGAGGTGCCTTCGCCCACGGTCGTCTTCCATTGTGGGCTGATCTTCGAGAGGTAGTTCGACCAGTTGAACGTCGTTCCCGATCCGTCGACGCGATGAACCACCGTGATCGCCGCGCTCGGGAGTCTGATGTCGGGGTTGATCGCCCGTATCGCCGGATCGTTCCAGGATTTGAGCTTGCCGAGATAGATGTCCGCGAGCACCTGCCCGGTGAAGCGAATCTGGCCGGGCTTGACACCATCGATGTTGACCACGGGCACGACACCCCCGATCACGATCGGGAATTGCATCATGCCGAGCCTGTCCAACTCCTTGGGATCGAGCGGCATGTCGCTCGCGCCGAAATCGACGGCTTCCTTCTTGATCAAGCCGACGCCAATGCTCGAGCCGACCGCCTGGTAGCTGACGGTGTTGCCTGTCTTCGCCTTGTAGGCGTCGATCCATTTCGCCATCACGGGCGAAACGAAGGTTGAGCCTGCGCCCTTGGTCTCGGCAGCCGGACTTTGCGTGGCGATCACGAGGGCGGTGAGGATGATCGGTAGTCCGAGATGTTTCATCATGCCCCGACGCTAGCAGGCCGGGCGCGAAGCTGGTGTGGCCTATGTCACAAAAATGTCGTGGAACGTTTTGCTGCCACTTTACCGAAATTCGTTTTTGCTGAAGGGCCGCTGCGCAGCGGGCCGGGATGGTCCCAAGCCTGCGTCCGGCCTGTCCGCGCCGTCGGCTCTATCCAGAGGCGGGATACGGCGCAAAACTTGAGTAAGCGGTGCGCAAGAGCCTAAATCGTGCCCTTTCGCGACGGAAGGCCGGCTTTATTCCCGCCATGGATGCTTTAAGGAAGGGGCAGGATCAGGTCGCACCCGCCCGGCGGCGGTGCTAGAGCCTGATGCAGGAACAAGAGGCGGGGGCCAGCGCTGGCACGCCCCGCAGGATGAGAAGGATGTAAGCAATGATCAATACCGTTGGCATCATCGGGGCAGGGACCATGGGGAACGGCATCGCGCAGATTTGCGCTGCGGCCGGCCTTTCGGTCGTGATGGTCGACATTTCCGATGCGGCGGTGAACCGCGGATTGTCGACCGTGGGCGGCAGCCTCGAGCGCCTGGTCAAGAAGGAGAAGATGTCGGCGGCGGATCGCGAGGCGGCGCTGAAGCGCATCACCGGCACGACCGACCGCGCCAAGCTCGCCGATTGCGATCTGGTGATCGAGGCCGCGACCGAGAACGAAGAGCTCAAGGTCAAGATCCTGAAGGATCTCTGCGCGACGCTGTCGCCGCGCACGCTGCTCGCGACCAACACCTCGTCGATCTCGATCACCAAGCTCGCCGCCGCAACCGATCGCCCCGACCGCTTCATCGGCATGCACTTCTTCAACCCGGTGCCGGTGATGGCGCTCTTGGAGCTCATCCGCGGCTTGCAGACCTCCGACGACACCCACGCCAAGGCGCTCGACTTCGCCAAGCGCGTCGGCAAGGTGGCGATCACGGCGAAGAACAGCCCGGGCTTCGCCGTCAACCGCATTCTCTGCCCGATGATCAACGAGGCGATCTTCGCGCTTCAGGAAGGGATCGCGACCGCGGAGGAGATCGATGCCGGCATGAAGCTCGGCTGCAACCATCCGATCGGACCGCTGGCGCTGGCCGATCTGGTCGGGCTCGATACCATGCTGTCGGTGATGGAGGTCTTTTACAAAGGCTTCAACGACCCCAAATACCGTCCGGCTCCCTTGCTCAAGGAAATGGTCGATGCCGGCCATCTCGGCCGCAAGACCGGTCAGGGCTTCTACACCTACGGCGCCTGATTTTGGCGCGGGCGGCGGGCGTTCGGAGCATGATCCGGAAAAGTGCGTAGCGGTTTTCCGACAAGATCATGCTCAAGATATAACGCCCGCCGGCAGTCCCGCAATTTGCGCTGCGGCAAAGACGACGCGCGTGATTGGCCCGACAATGTTGCACGGGCGGCTGCGGGAACAACGGAACGGATAACGAAGGATATGTCGGATCGACTAAAGGCCGAGCGGGAAGCTGCGGCCGCGCGGCGGAACCTGCTGGTCCAGGATGCGATCGAGCGCACCGGGATCACCGAAGAGATGATCGGGGAACTCGTCACTCGCTTCTACGGGCGCGTGCGCGAGGACAAGCTGCTGGGGCCGGTATTCGCGGTCGTGCGGAATTGGGACGAGCACCTCGCCAAGCTCAAGGATTTCTGGTCGTCGGTCGTGCTGATGACCGGCCGCTATCACGGTTCACCGATGCGGGCGCATCTGCCCCTGAGCCTGGTCGGCGATCATTTCGACCGCTGGCTCGACCTGTTCGAGCAGACCGCGCGTGAAGCCTGTCCACCCGCAGCGGCCGCGCTCTTCATCGACAAGGCACGGCGCATCGCCGACAGCTTTGAGATGGCATCGGCGACTGTTGCCGGGCGTATCGCTTCGCCCCGGCACGTGCTCCGCTCCTAGAATACAAAATACCTGCCTGAGAAACGTACAACCGAATTGATGTTCGTTGACATCGCGGCGCACGTTGGCGCGTTGCACCAATTCCGAGAGCATCGGTCTGATCTGCAAAATCATCATGCCTATCGCGCGGTGTGACGTTGCAATCGAAAATATGCGCGTGAATGCGCTTGTTTGCATTCAATCAGCGCGAGCAAAGCCATATTGATGCACTGCGGCGCAAAATCTCCGCCTTCTTTTCGGCAGAGTTCCAGCGCCTGCTCGCGCACATGTCGAGTGCATCTTTCAACGCAACCTCTTCATCCTCCGACGACACTGCGCAGCCCGAAGCCGACGCGCGCCCGGAGCAAACGCGGCGCGCGCTCCTGATGGGCGCGCTCGTCACCACGACGTGCCTCGCCTGTTCCACGCAGTTGCGCGCGGGCGAGGATCCGCCTGGTTCCGACGAGCGGCCGCAGAAGGGCGATCTGCTCGTCTTCTCCGAAGGCGACCAGGAGGGAAAGCTCATCACCGCGGCCGATCTGCCGGCCGGCGGACCACCGGTCCATGCCTGGCCGAAGGATCCCACGACATCGGTGGTGCGCAGCGCCTCCCGCCTCAACGAGATCCTGATCATCCGGCTCGATCCCGCCGAGCTCGACGAGAAGACGCGCGCGCGCGCCATCGACGGCATCATCGCCTATTCGGCGATCTGTTCCCATGCCGGCTGTCCCGTCACCGCCTGGGTCAAGAGCGATGTCGGTGACAAGGAGGTGTTCAAATGCATGTGCCACAACTCCGAATACGATCCCCGCGCGGGCGCGCAGGTGGTGTTCGGGCCGGCACCGCGGCGGCTCGCCGCGCTGCCGCTGACGCTCGCTGACGGCTCGCTCAGCGTCGCCGGCAACTTCGTCGGAAAGGTAGGTGGCGCGCAGCCAGGATGATGGACGGTGCGGGTTGTGCCCGCGTCACGAGAGGCCGCATCCGCCGATGGGCGGACGACGGAACGAACGACAAGAATTCAACACAAGAATTCAAGCGGATGAAAAAGGGGAACGTCCATGAAAACGTCCATGACCAGGAAGCAATGGTTACTGTCTGGCTTCGTCGCCTTCACCTGCCTCGCCTCCACCGCCGCCGTCGCGGGCCCGATCGAGAACTACTCTCCGGTCACCGCGCAGCGCCTGGAAAATCCTGAACCCGCCAACTGGATGCTCTATCGGCGCACCTATGACGGGCAGGGTTACAGCCCGCTCGACCAGATCAACATCTCGAACGTGAAAAATCTCACGCCGGTATGGACCTTTGCCACCGGCGTGGTCGAAGGCCACGAGGCGCCGCCGATCATCAACAACGGCGTGATGTTCGTGGCGACCCCGATGGGCCAGGTGATCGCGCTGAACGCCAAGACCGGCGACGAGTACTGGCGTTACAAGCGGCAGCTCCCCGATGATCTCTTCCAGCTGCACCCGACCAGCCGCGGCGTCGGCCTCTGGGAGGACAAGCTCTATCTCGCCACTACTGACGACCATGTCGTCGCGCTCGACGCCAAGACCGGCAAGGTGGTGTGGGACACCAAGGTCCAGGACTACAAGAAGGGCCAGTACATGACCCTGATGCCGCTGATCGTCGACGGCAAGGTCATCGTCGGCGGCTCCGGCGGCGAGTTCGGCGTGCGCGGCTATGTCGCCGCCTATGACGCCAAGGACGGCAAGGAATTGTGGCGGACCTACACCATTCCCGGCGAAGGCGAGCCCGGTCATGACACCTGGCAGGGCGACGACTGGAAGAACGGCGGCGGCTCGGCCTGGATGACCGGCAATTACGACAAGGAGACCAAGACGATCTACTGGGGCGTCGGCAACGCGGCGCCGTGGCCGGGCGAGACCCATCCCGGTGACAATCTCTACACCTCGTCGGTGCTTGCGCTCGACCCCAACACCGGCAAGATCAAGACCTATCACCAGTATCACCAGAACGATTCCTGGGACTGGGACGAGGTCGAAGCGCCGATGCTGATCGACCTGCAACGCGATGGCCGCAACATCAAGAGCCTGGTCCATCCGGGCCGCGACGCGATCTTCTGGGTGCTCGAGCGCACGCCGACCAAGATCAACTACGTGGCAGGCTGGCCGTTCGTCTCCACCGACGTCTGGAAGGGCATCGATGCCGAAACCGGCAAGCCGATCGTCGATCCCGCGCACAAGCCGGTGATTGGCAAGCGCGTCGAGTTCTGTCCCTCTCTATGGGGCGGCAAGGACTGGCCGTCGGCGGCCTACAGCCAGAGGACCGGCCTGGTCTACGTGCCCGCCAACGAGAACTTCTGCGGCGGCTTCACCGGCGAGAAGGTCGCGCTCAAGCCGGGCGAGCTCTGGCTCGGTACCAAGCCGGAAGATATTGGGCTGAAGACAAAGCCGGGCGCGGATCATTTTGGCGAGCTGCAGGCCTGGGATCCCGTCACCGGCAAGAAGGTGTGGCAGCACAACTTCCCGAAGTCGCAGCTGTTCGGCTCGGTGACGGCGACGGCGGGCGATCTCATCTTTGCCGGCGGCACCAACGACCGCAACTTCCGCGCCTTCAACGCCAAGACCGGCGAGCTGTTGTGGGAGCAGAAGACCAACTCCGGCATCATGGGCATGCCGGTGTCCTATGAGATCGACGGCACGCAATACATCGCGATCCAGTCGGGGTGGGGCGTGGACGCGCAACGTATCCAGGATGCGCTGGTGACCAACAACATCGGCATCGAGGCCAATGTTCCGCAGGGCGGCGTCGTCTGGGTGTTCGCGCTGAAGAAATAGGCTCCGCGGGCGGATCGAAAGAAGCGGAGCAGCAGGGGGGTGGCGAATGCGGCGGACGGAAACGTCCGTCGCATTTTGCGTGTGGCTTGTGGCACGGCCGACGCCCGTGCCACGAACTCGTCATGCCCGGGCAGAAGCGCGTCTTCGCGTTAGATGTCCCGGGCATCCACGTTCTTCTTGCTGCGGGAAAGCTCGTGGATGGCCGGGACCAGCCCGGCCATGACGTGCGGAAGCACTCGTGCGCCAAACCGCCAGGTCGCTACTTCCCCTGGCGATCCACCTTGTCCTTTTCCTTCTGGTTCATCTCCCGAACCTTCGGATCGGTGCTGCTCTGCCCGGTGGTCTGGGTGGTCGAGGCGGGCGGGGCATTGGCGTTGGGCAGTGAGTTCTGGTCCGGCGCGGTGGGGCGGGTGGCCGTGGTCGGCGGCGTCGTGTTGCTCTGGGCGAAGGCGCCGCCAGCGGTCAAAAGAAAGGCGCCCGACAGCAACGAGACTGCGAGCGCCTTCGTGATGTTGATCATCGATCTGCTCCTGTCAGATCGATGCAAACGGCGCAAGGCCGCCTGATGTTCCTAAGCGCGATAGACTTCTATCGCGCGCCTTCTTGTTTGAGCACGATCTCCGCGCAATCGCACTCCATGCGTTCACGCCTCCAATTGCTTGCCGATCGGCAGCGCGCGGATGCGTTTTCCCGTCGCGGCGAAGATCGCGTTCATCAGCGCCGGCGCGAACGGCGGCACGCCGGGCTCGCCGACGCCGCTGGGCGGCGTGTCGGGTCCGGGCGGCACGATGTAGACGTTGGTCACCAGCGGGGATTCGTCCATCCTGAGGACCTGGAAGTCGTCAAAGTTCTTCTGCTCCACCTTGCCGTCCTTGAAGGTGACCTCGCCATACTTGGCGAGGCTCAGCCCCATGATCGCCGCGCCCTCGATCTGCGAGGCGATGCGCTCGGGGTTGACATAGGTGCCGCAGTCGATTGCGGTGTCGACCCGCGGTACCGTCAGCTTGCCCTTGTCGTCGACGGCCACCTCGACGATGGTCGCGATGTAGCTGACGAAGCTGCGATGCACGGCAATGCCGAGGCCGTGGCCCTTGGCGACCGCGCGCCCCCATTCGCCCTTCTCGGCGACCAGCTCGACCACCTTGCGCAGGCGGGCGGTGTCGATCGGGTAGCTGTCATAGGGTTCGCCATAGTTCCAGAGGTCTTTCACCGCCGGCTTGACGATCCGCGGGCTTCCGATCAGCGCTAGCAGCGTCTCCTTCTGGTCGCGGCCGGTCGCATGTGCGATTTCGCCGACCATCGACTGCACCGCGAAGGCGCGCGGGATGTTCGAGACCGAGCGGAACCAGCCGATGCGGGTGAACGCCGAGGCTTCCGGGTTCTCGCAACTGATGTTGGCGATCTCGAACGGCATGTCGACGAGGCCCATGCCGAGCTCGAACGGTGCTTGGTGCTTTGTGCCGGCGGCGAAGGTCGAGGCGATGCTCGGGGCCACGCTGCGGTGACGCCAGGCGATCACCTTGCCGCTCTTGTCGAGGCCCGCCTCGATCCGTTCCACGGAGACCGTGTGCAGGAAGTCGTGGCGGACGTCGTCCTCGCGCGTCCATTGCACCTTCACCGGCGCGCCGAGCTCCTTCGAGAGGAGCGCGGCCTCGAGCGCGAAGTCGCATTTCGACTTGCGGCCGAAACCGCCGCCGAGCAGCGTGACATTGACGGTGACGTTGCCCTCGGGAATGCCGAGCGTCTTGGCGACGTCCTCGCGGGTGCCGCCCGGGCTCTGCACCGGCGCCCAGATCTCGGCCTTGTCGCCCTTGACGTCGGCAACCGCGACCGGCGGCTCCATGCTGACATGGGCGAGATGCGGCAGATAATATTCGCCGACGATCACCTTGTCGGCGCCCTTCAGGGCGGCGTCGACGTCGCCCTCCTTGCGCACGACGAGGCCGGGCTTGCGCGAGGCCTCCTCGAGCTCCTTGCGGTAGGCGACGGAATCGTATTTGCCGTTGGCGCCGTCGTCCCAGACGAGCTTCAGCGCGTCGCGGCCCTTGATCGCAGCACCGGTGTTGCGCGCGATCACCGCGACGCCGCCGAGCGGCTGGAATTTCGACGGCCACGGCCAGCCGCGCACCTGCATCACCTTCTCGACGCCGGGAATCTTCAAGGCCGCGTCCGGATCGAACGAGGCCAGCTTGCCGCCGGTCACCGGCGGGCGCGCGATCACGGCATATTTCATGCCGGGCAGGCGCACGTCGGCTCCGTAGCGCGCCTTGCCGGTGGTGATGTCGTGGAGATCGACGATGCCGATCTGGCCCTTGGTCAGATAGCGGAAGTCCTTGGGGTCCTTCAGCTTGAGGCCTTCGATGCTGGGCACCGATTCCTTGGCGGCATCGGCCGCGAGCTCGCCGAAGCCGAGCTTGCGTCCGCTGGCGCTGTGGACGACCTCGTGATTGACGGCCTTGACCTCGGTCGCAGGGACGCCCCAGCGCTTTGCCGCGGCCTGCTCCAGCATGGTGCGCGCCGAGGCGCCGATCTGGCGCATCGGGATCAGATAGTGCCGCGTGCTGCGCGAGCCGTCGGTGTCCTGGTTGCCGAACTTGGCCTCGTCGCCATGGGCCTGCTGCACCTTCACCCTGGACCAGTCGGCCTCCATCTCCTCGGCCACGATCAGCGGCAGGCTGGTGCGCACACCGGTGCCCATCTCGGCGCGGTGGGCGAGGATGGTGACGGTGCCGTCGGGGGCAACCGCGACGAAGACGCGCGGATCGACCACGACGCCATGCGGCATCTTTCCGGCGCCGGTCTCATAGGCGAAAGCCTGGCGCGACATCACGGGCGCGGCGAGCACGAAGCCGCCGGTGATGCCGAGCCCCTTCAGGATGCTGCGGCGGGAGACCTTCTCGACCCTGACGTTCTTTTCGAAGCCACGGAGCTTGCCGGGATTGTCGATGAAATTCATGTCACACTCCCGTCGATGCGAGATGGACCGCGTTCTCGATGCGCTGGTAGCAGCCGCAGCGGCAGATGTTGCCGGCCATCGCCTCGCGGATCTGGTCATGCGACGGCTTGGGATTGTCCATCAGCAGCGCGGCCGCCTGCATGATCTGGCCGGCCTGGCAGAAGCCGCATTGGGGAACGTTGACCTGACGCCAGGCCTTCTGGACCGGGTGATCGCCGTTCGGGTGCAGCCCCTCGATCGTCGTGACCTCACGCCCGGCGACGTCGTTGATCGACGTGATGCAGGAGCGCACGGCCTCCTTGTCGACGATGACCGTGCAGGCGCCGCAAAGCGCCTGGCCACAGCCGAACTTGGTGCCGGTGAGCCCGGCCTCATCGCGCAGGAACCAGAGTAGCGGGAGATCCGGGTCGCCGTCCCAGCTCTGTTCCTGGCCGTTGATCTTCACCTTGATCATGATCGTCCCTCGCTCTTCATAAGCATGCCGATTCAAAATTCACCGACGCCCGCCGGCGTCATGGTCCGTGCGTCAGGTCGTCCCGCATCTCGCCAGTCGTCCCGCGCGGGCAGGTCCCGGCGGCTGGCGGTGATGCGAATCGCAATGTCCGGATGTGCTCGATACCTCCCGTTTTGTTCTTAATTGATTGAATTTCGCGCGGCATCGTGACCGCGCGACCATATCAGGGATCGGTGCCGCCCGGCGTTCACAGCCGGGTGTTTTCGACGTGAACAGATTGCATCTGTGATTTGTCAAAAGCAGGGCGTGGCAAGACGTCGCGTAGTTTGTGCGACCGCGAAAACAGCCCTGGCGAAAAAAGCTTCGTCCGCCAGACATACTGTGCGGACGAAGCAGGAAGCCCTCAGTCGAGGGAGGGAGAAACGCAGCGGCGCACACTTCAAAGAGGAAGTTGGCGGCACTGCGCAGTCATTCAGAGACCAGGACTGAGGGAGCCGACGGTTCTCGCAAGCCGATCAGAGGCGAGCAGGCGGCATCGTCGCGATCATCCGGGAGCCGCGCCGTCCGGCTCGCTGGCGGTGGTTGCGACCAGCGAGCGGACGGGACGTGGCGAACCTGGCAGCCTTGTTTCAGGCAGCCTTGTTTAGGCAGCCTTGGCCTTCGCCACGTGGGTCGCGATTGCGTCCATCAGTGCTGGCGACAGGCAGTCATAGGGCTCGAGCCCAAGCTCCTTGAACCGAGACCGTATTCCGCCCATCTGCTCCGGCTTCACGCCCGATTCGATCACCGACGAGACGAAGGCGGC
Organism: Bradyrhizobium sp. P5_C12; assembly: GCF_054049735.1. NCBI lineage: Bacteria > Pseudomonadati > Pseudomonadota > Alphaproteobacteria > Hyphomicrobiales > Nitrobacteraceae > Bradyrhizobium > Bradyrhizobium sp. P5_C12. Next base: position 51,262 of record NZ_JBFULU010000021.1, on the reverse strand, counting down.
GAATTGCGGCGCTGCCGAGCCTTGCTCCTGGAACAGTTCGGCGTGGATGAAGTCGAGGCCGTAGAACGGATGGTTCTTGTTCTCGATGCGGCCATACATGTGCGTGCCGCAACCCGTGCAGGCGTAGCGCTGGATCACCGCGGAAGCGTCGACGATCTGAAGCTTGTCGCCGTTCTCGAGCACGGTGACGTTCTGGCGCGGCACCACGGCCACGACCGAGAAGATCGCGCCCTGCGGTTTCCAGCACTTGGTGCAGCCGCAGGCGTGGTTGTGGGCGACATCGCCCTTGACGCCGACCTTGACCTGATGGTCCTTGCATTTGCAGGCGAGCGTGCCGCCGGCAAAGCTGCCGCTGCCCTGCTTGATGCCGTTATCGATCGAGGGGTGGAGTGCAACAGTCATGGGTCGATCCTCCTTGGGTGTGACGGTTGAGCTAGAACACGACGACTGAACGGATGGATTTGCCCTCGTGCATCAGATCGAAGCCTTTGTTGATGTCTTCGAGCTTGAGCGTGTGGGTGATCATCGGATCGATCTGGATCTTTCCGTTCATGTACCAGTCGACGATCTTCGGGACGTCCGTGCGGCCGCGCGCGCCGCCGAAGGCTGTACCGCGCCAGTTGCGTCCGGTGACGAGCTGGAACGGGCGGGTTGCGATCTCCTTGCCGGATTCGGCAACGCCGATGACGACGGAAGTGCCCCAGCCGCGATGGCAGGCTTCCAGCGCCTGGCGCATCACCGTGGTGTTGCCGGTGCAGTCGAAGGTGTAGTCGGCGCCGCCGTCGGTGAGGTTGACGAGATGCGGGACGATGTCGCCGGTGATCTTCTTGGGATTGACGAAATCGGTCATGCCGAACCGGCGGCCCCATTCCTCCTTGGAGTCGTTGATGTCGACGCCGATGATCTTGTCGGCGCCGGCCATCTTGGCGCCCTGGATGACGTTGAGGCCGATGCCGCCGAGGCCGAACACGACGACGTTGGAGCCCGGCGTGACCTTGGCGGTGTTGACGACGGCGCCGACGCCCGTTGTGACGCCGCAGCCGATGTAGCAGCTCTTGTCGAACGGCGCGTCCTCGCGGATCTTCGCCACCGCGATCTCCGGCAGCACCGTGAAGTTCGAGAAGGTCGAGCAGCCCATGTAGTGGTAGATCGGCTTGCCCTTGTAGGAGAAGCGGCTGGTGCCGTCCGGCATCACGCCCTTGCCCTGGGTCGCGCGGATCGCCGTGCAGAGATTGGTCTTCTGGCTCAGGCAGCTTTTGCACTGCCGACATTCCGGCGTGTAGAGCGGGATGACGTGGTCGCCCGGCTTCACCGAGCTCACGCCGGGGCCGATCTCGCGAATGATGCCGGCACCTTCATGGCCCAGGATCGACGGAAAGATTCCCTCGCTGTCGAAGCCGTCGAGCGTGTAGGCGTCGGTATGGCAGATGCCCGTCGCCTTGATCTCGACCAGGACTTCGCCGGTCTTTGGTCCTTCCAGGTCGACCTCGACGATCTCGAGCGGCTTCTTGGCTTCAAAAGCGACGGCGGCGCGTGTTTTCATCGTAAACTCCTCAAATCCTCATCGGACGCCAGGACGTAGTCTCGGCAATCCGCGTCACGTTCATTACTTGCCCATGCAGGCGTCTTCCGCCTTGGTGTAGGCCTCCGTTTTCTCGTCCTTCTTGGCGGGGCGCTGCCGGCCCCATGCATCGGTGGAGCGGGCGCGCAGATAGACGTACAGATCGTCCATGTAGCAGGCGACGTTCGGGTTGTCGCCGAAGGCCGGCATGACGTTCTCCTGCGCGGTCGAGATATTCTTGCGACCGGAGGCGATCACGCCGAGGAAGTCGCCATAGCTCATGGTCTTGACGGAATCCTTCAGCGCCGGTGCGTAGGTGGATCCCATGCCGTCCGGGCCATGGCAGACGTGACAGTCGGAGTGATAGCGGCGATATCCGGAATAGGTGAACCAGTCCACGGTACCATCGGCCGAAATCTTGTAGGTCGGGTTTCCGTCCTTATCGAGCCACTTTCCGTCATCTTCCTTCTTGACGGCGGTCGGATCGCCCGGACCTTCCGCCTGCGCAAGTCCTCCGGACGTGGCGACGACAATTGCAACGATAACAAGGCCGATTTTACGCAAGAGATTTTCCTCGGGGCGTTCGGTGGAGACGAGCCGGCGCGTGGATCTGATCCACGCGCCGGGGCGACACGAAGTTGAGGCTAGTTCGTCGGCAGCGAGAACACGGTCAGCGTACCGCCGAGAGCCGTGTAGTTGCTGAGCGCCGCGTAGCCACCGACTGCGCCGAGACCGGCGGTCGGATCGGTCAGGCCTGCCGCCAGACCGATGCCGGCCCAGCCGCCCACGCCGGAGAGCACTGCGACATACTGCTTGCCGCCGTTCTCATAGGTCGTGACGTTGCCGATGATGCCGGAGGGAGTCTTGAACTTGTAGAGCTCCTTGCCGGACTTGGCATCGACCGCCTTCAGGTAGCCTTCGAGCGTGCCGTAGAACACCACGCCGCCGGCAGTCGCGAGCGCACCGGACCAGACCGAGAACTGCTCCTTGTTCGACCAGACGATCTTGCCGGTCTTGCCGTCCCAGGCGATGAAATTGCCCATGTGGCTTTCACCCTGCGGCGGATACATCGAGAGCGTCGCGCCCACATAGGGCTGGCCCGCGGTGTAGCTCACCTTGAACGGTTCGTAGTCCATGCAGACGTGGTTGGTCGGAACGTAGAACAGCTGCGTGTCCGGCGAGTAAGCCGCCGGCTGCTCGTCCTTGGTGCCGAGCGCGGCCGGGCAGATGCCCTTCACGTTGTGGTCCTCGCCCGCCTTGTCGGTCGAAGCTGCGTCGAGCACCTTCGGACGGCCATAGGTCGGCGAGTTCTTGTCCATGTCGACGCCGGAGGTCCAGTTCACCTTCGGATCGTACTTTTCGGCGACCAGCAGTTCGCCGTTCTCACGATCCATGGTGTAGGCGAGACCGTTGCGGTCGAAATGGGTCAGGAGCTTGCGCGGCTGGCCGTTGATCTGCTGATCCGAGAGGATCATCTCGTTGACGCCGTCATAGTCCCACTCGTCGTGGGGGGTCATCTGATAGACCCACTTGGCCATGCCGCTGTCGGCATCGCGCGCGAAGATCGTCATCGACCATTTGTTGTCGCCGGGACGCTGCTTTGGATTCCAGGTCGAGGGATTGCCCGACCCGTAATAGACGAGGTTCAGAGCGGGATCGTAGGACATCCAGCCCCAGGTGCAGCCGCCGCCGATCTTCCACTGATCGCCCTGCCAGGTCTTGAGGCTGGAATCGGCGCCGACCGGCTTGCCGAGCGCCGTCGTCTTGGCGGGATCCACCTTGATCTGGTCATCCGGACCTTCGGAGAAGGCGCGCCAGACCTGCTTGCCGCTCTTGAGGTCGTAAGCGGTGACGTGACACTGCACGCCGAACTCGCCGCCCGAGATGCCGACGAGGACCTTGTCCTTGACGACCAGCGCCGCCGAGGTGCCGGTCTCGCCCTTGCTCGGATTGCCGTTCGTCGCAGACCAGGCCACCTGACCGGTCTTGGCATCGAGCGCGACGAGGTTGGTGTCGGCCTGATGCAGGATGATCTTGCCGTCGCCGTACGACAGGCCGCGGTTGACGGTGTCGCAGCACATCACCGGGATGACGTTCGGATCCTGCTTCGGCTCGTACTTCCAGACGATCTTGTTCTCGTTCGAAAGGTCAATAGCGTAGACCTTGTTCGGGAACGGCGTATGGACGTACATCATGTTGCCGATGATCAGCGGGCCACCTTCATGGCCGCGCAGCACGCCGGTCGAGAAGGTCCAGGCAACCTGGAGCTTGCCGACATTTTGTGCGTTGATCTGGTTCAGCTTGGAATAGCGGGTATTGGCGTAGTCGCCCGCCGGCATCACCCAATCTTTCGGGTTCTGCGACATCTTGATCAGCTCGTCATTGGCTGACGCGCTGCCGACGGCGAGAGCCGCCGCTGAGCCAAGATAGGTCGCCAGTAGCACCTTGCGCATAGTCATTCCTCCATTGGACTCGTTTATTGTTTCCGAAGCATTGCTTATTGCCGGGCTTTGGCGTCCGGCGTCTGCTCGTGCAGGGCGGTCACGATGGGACCAGAAACGATGCTGTGCTGTTTTCTCCTCCTGATGAGAGCCACAGGTCCGCGTGCAGGAGCGGCCCGTTTTTGTTGTTCCTGAAGCAATCCCTAACGCCTCCGCGATCGGGAAACTTGCCCAAGAGAGAAGGCGGTTTGCTCGACAGCGCACGGACGCGAAGTTTTTGATTTTGCAGGAGCGAATTCGGCTTCTTCGCACCGCGCAAGCGCGGGCGGCAGCGCTCAGGTTCCCCTTGACGACGGTTCAACTAAGGCGGAGGATTAAGTTTCAAGGGTGGCAATGGAACGATGGCGCACGTTCCAAAAGACCGCCCAAATTCGAGGTAAACGTCACGCAATCATGGCTGAGGGCTCCGGCAGCGCTGGTCGCGATTCGCGCAGAGTCTCCGGATGAAACCAGTGGCTGGATTAATGTCCGACACCATTCACACCCTCTCGACGACCGGACTGACGCCGAAGCGGCAGATCCAGAGCTGGATCGACGGGTTGACGAGCCTGTGTGGGCATTTCGATGTTGATCCGCTGGAGGCGTCCTCGCTCGAAGGCCGGATCGACTACACCACCGTTTCGCGCCTCAAGCTCTGCCAGATCGAGGTCAGCCAGCATCGCATCGCGCACACGCTGGCGCGCGCCAAGGCCAATGAACACCCCTACATCAAGATCCACTTCCAGACCTACGGCGTGTCCTATTTCGAGCAGGAAGGCCGCCACATCGAGCTGAACCCCGGCGACATCATCGCCTACGACGTTTCCTGCCCGCATTCGATCGTCAGCCCCGCCTTCACCCGCCACGACGTCGTGATCGTGCCGAAGGCGCTGCTCCGCGACCGCGGATTCCCGTCGCAGCGGATGCCCGCCTGCAAGCTGTCCTCGCGGACGGGAACGGGGCGGATCGCCCATGATTTCGTTCACGCCACCTTCGACGAAGCGGCAAAACTGTCGGCGAACAGCGCGGTCGGCGTTGCTGATTCGCTGATCGATCTGCTGCTGCTGCCGCTGCGCGAGGCCGACACGATGCTCGATCGCGTCGGGCCGGAGGCGATGTATGTGCGTGCCCAATTTTTCATCCGCGAGCACCTGCGCGATCCGGATCTGTGCATCGACCAGATCTCCGCCGAGCTCGGCTGCTCAAAGCGCTATCTGCACATGCTGTTCTCCGAGCGCGGCACCACGGTGAGCGACTACATCTGGCAGGCGCGCCTTCAGAATTGCCGCCAGGAACTCGAGGCCCACGCCGGCAAGACCATCACCGACGTTGCGTTCTCCTGGGGCTTTTCCAGCTCATCGCATTTCAGCCGTGTGTTCCGGAAATATTTCGGCGTGGTGCCGTCCTCGATCCACAAGGGGCAGCAGAGCGCTGCTGCCGCGGGCGAGCACTAGGCGCGCGCCGGGGAGCTCGCGGCATTGCAAGCCGCGTCACGCCGCCGCCGCAATGTAGGGAATGCTGGCCACGAGAGCGACCAGCAGCACTGCGTTGCCCAACATTCCGCTCCAATGCAGCCGGCGCAGCCGACGCGTGGCTTCGGCATCGCCGGCGTCCCTCGCGCTGAGCTGGTCATCCATCCGCCGCATGAACCAGCGGCGTCCGTAGAATGCCAAGGCGGCAATCAGGCCGACGCCCATCGCAGCGAGCAGGCGACCGTCGAGCAGGAAAGCTACCGCTCCGATGATTCCGGCAACCCGCATCACCAGAAAATGCGCATTGAACATTCCGCGCAGCAGCTGCGTGACGGGCTGGATATCCAGCTTCACCAGCAGGAAGGCGGGCGAAGCCAGCGTGAAATAGCCCATCGGAAAGAGCAGGATGATCAAGACGGCTACGGCGACGCCATCCGGGGTCATGCGATCGGCCTTTCTCGTCCGCGCCGGCGGGGTCTTCCGCCAGCGTCGCACAATCATAGCGGGAAAATGCGTTTCCGACACTAGGCTTTGGTCGGACGCCGGCGCCGCGAAGGCGCGACCGGCGCCTTGCCTCCCGCTTCAGACCGGCTCCAGCCCGAGCGATTGCGCGCTCTCGATCCAGATCGGCAGTTCGCGCTGATACAGCGCTTTGGTCTCCTTGAAGCCGATCGCCGGTTCGAGCACGAAGGTGTTGAGAACCTCCTTCACCTTCGGATCGCTGTTGGCGGCGACGCAGAGTTCGGCCAGCCGGTCGACGATCGGCTGCGGCGTCGCCTTCGGCACCGCCCAGCCGGAGAAGCCGCTAACCGTGAAGAACTTCGAGGTCGCGCCCTGCTCGGGGAGGGTCTTGACGGCCGGAATTGCGTCGACCTTCTTCGAATGCACCGCGAACACGGTGCCACGGTCGCTTTGCAGGACGGATTGCGCGGCCGTGTAGCTGCCCATCGCGGCGTCGAGCGTGCCTTCCAGCATGCCCGTCCACATCGGGGCTTCGCCGCGGTAGTGAATCGGCTCGATGGCGAGGCCATACTGCTTGTTGAGCTCGTTGATCGTCATATGCGGGGCGGAACCCGCGCTATAGGTGCCGAAATTCACCTTGCCGCTCTTGCGCGCGAAGGCGACGAAATCCTCCAGCGTCTTGACGCCGGTTTTCGGGTTCGCCACCAGCAACAGGCCGGCGCCCGGAATGACGCTGACGAGCGTCAGATCCTTGTCCATGTCGTAGCCGGGATTCTTCATCACCACCCGGTTCATGATGTAAGTGGTCGAGATCGAGCACAGCACGGTATGGCCGTCGGGTTCCGCGCGGGCGACCTCAGCCGTGCCGATCGCGCCCGAGGCGCCCGGCTTGTTCTCGACGACGACGGTCTTGCCCACCTGTTTCGAGATGAATTCGCCGAATGCGCGCGCGAGCAGGTCGGTCTGTCCGCCAGCCGGATAGCTGCAGATCATGCGGATCGGCCGCGATGGCCAAGTACCTTGCGATGTACCTTGTGCCGTGGCGCTGCGCGAGACGAAGGGCATCGCGAGTGCGGTGGTGCCGGCGGCGATGAAATGGCGGCGATCGAATTTTGCGGACATGATTCCCTCCTGATTTTGACCGAAGGTACTGCATCATGCCGCCTCTGCCACGAGCGGGAGGCGAGACAGATTGGCGCATTCGAGGGGACGGCACTGCGATTGCGCGCGCCTCACTCCGGTGATCGAGCCTTCCGCACGACCCGCTGCCAGACAATTTCGGTCACGACCACCGCAATGATGCCGAACGCGCCGCCCGTGATCACGTTGGCGACGCGCTCCTCGGCGATGCCGCTGGCGCCGCCGGCAAAGGAGGCTGCCAGCGCAATGAAGAAGCAGCGCAGGCCAAATCCGACGATGTAGCGGGAGAATGAGGTCAGCGTGAGGGTGGCCGCGAGAACCGCGAGCGCATAGCCGACGCGGCTCTCCGGCAGCGCGATGCCGGCGATAAAGCCGAGCGGGACGCCGACGAATGCGCCGATAGCCCGTTGCTTCAGCTTGTCGGTGGAGGCCGAGAGATCTCCGACGACGACGCTTGCGGCCGACCATATCACCCATTGCCCCTCGTCGAGATCCAGGATCTCGACCAGCGCCGCCGCAGCGAAGACCGCCATGGCGGTTGCCGTCGCGGGTAGAAACCACTTGGCCGCTGGCGGTTCGAACGATGTCGTCAAGGCGCCGTCGCGTCGCCGCTGGTCGTACATCTGGACGCCACAAACCAGCGCCAGCGCAATCGGAGACGACACGGCGATCACGCCGGCATGACGCAGGGCCTCCGAGGCGGTCACGCCCTCCCGCACCTCGCAGGCGAGATAGACGGCGGGGATGAACACCCAGTTGCCCAATGTCCGGAAGTGCTCGCCATGGCGCGTTACCGCCACGGCAAGGAAACCGGCGAGCGCGGTCAGCACGACGAACAGCGGCTTGATCGGGGCAGCGAGGAAGAGCGTGGCAAACGTGGCGAGGATCGCGAGGTCGTGCAATGCGACCGCCTTCGGCGCCAGCCGCAGCCGCAGCGCGGGAATGAGCAGTGAAACCGCGATCAGCCCGAGATTCAGCAGCGCCGTTTCGCGCGAGATGAAATAGGCGGCGACGAACGGGCCGACGACGATCAGCGCGCGCAGCAGCTCGCTTGTCTTGATTTCCCGGGTGAGGAGATCGCGCAGGCTTGTGGCGGGCGGGATGGCCGGGGAATTCACGAGGACACCGGGGCGTCGAAATGAAGCACAACACATAGCACGGAAACGAAATCAGTGCTTTGGCGCGTTGGACGATAGTCTCGCCACATTCTCGCTGTCATCGCCCGGCCTGAACACTTGACCGGGCGATCCTGTCCTCCGAGGCGGTTGTGTTCGGATCGATGGGCCGCGGCGTACTGGATGCCCAGCTTTCGCGGGGTATGACGGCGGAGCGCGGGCGCCCCGGAATGACGAGCTATCTCACCGCTGAATGATCTGCCTCCAGACCTCGCCGAGGATGGCGGGCTCGCGCGGCGGCAGGTAGGTGAGACCGGCCTGCTTGCCGAATTCGGCGATCTTGCCCTCGGCAGCAAGCGCGGTCAGCGCCTTGTTGGCGGCATCGATCAGGGCGGGCTCGCTCGCAAGCCCGACATAGCCGCGATTGGCGCCGATCGGATAATAATAGCCCGACGCGGTGATCGCCGTCTCGGGATGCGCGGCGCGATGGGCGTCGAAGCGGCCGAGGTCGATCAGCGTCGCGTCGAAATCGCCGCGGTCGAGCGCGCCGAGCAGATCGCCGCGGCCGGGCACGAGATGCGTGATGCTGTCGATCAGTCGCCCCTTGTCGAAGGTCATCAGGATGGCGTCGCCGAGCGAGCCGCTCTCGATCGCGAGGCGGAGGCCGGCGAGATCGCCGATGTCGCCGATCTTGCGGCCGCGCGCCTTCGGCCCGAGCACGACCGTCATCGGCGCGTAGACGTAAGGCTGGGTCGGCGCGAGCACGCCGAGCGCGACCCGGCGGCGCCGGTCGTCACGCGTGGCGCCGGCAAAATCCGGCAGCCGCGCGGTCTTCATGCCGGGCGCGACGAGAGAGTCCTGTGTCAGCGCGTAGCCGCCGACGAGCGAGYAGCGCCCGTCCGAGAGCAGTGCGTTGGCCTCCAATTGCGGGCTCGAATCCTCGTCGAGCTTGCTCTCGAACCATTGGATTGTCAGTGGTCGTCCCATCCGCTCCGCGATCGCCTGCGCCAGCAGCACGTCGAAGCCGGAGTCCGGCTTGCCGCGGTGATGCACCGAGAGCGGCGGCCGGTCTTCGTCGAGACAGATCTTCAAGGGACCGTCTGCGGCATGAGCAGCCGTCGCGGCCGTGAGGGTCGCGGCAACGCTCCATGCGGCGGTGCGCCAGCCCGTCATGGCTTCCTCCGGCTCGAGATGAAGACCCAGAGATCTCCGATCTCGTCGTCACTGAGGATGTCGGCCCAGGGCGGCATCTTGTTGTTCTTGCCGTTCTTCACCGTGGTGACGAAGCGCGTCTTGTCGTCGGGAAACGCGCGCAAATCCGGCGTGATGGTGCCGGAGTTCATCATGTTGGGACCATGGCAGTGCGAGCATTTCGAGGCATAGGTCGACTTGCCGTGGTCGATCTGCACCTGCACGGGGTTGGCATTCGAGTCATCCGCGGCACGAACGGTCGCCGCAAGCGCGACCGTCAGCGCCGCGACGGCGGCGAAAACCGCCGCCGTCCTGTGAGATACCTCTTTCAGCACGTCTTGCCGCTACTGCTTGACCGCAAAGACCCAGAGCGAGCCGCCGGGCGGCACCTTGGCCAGCCGCTCGTCGCCGGAGAACAGCGAATAGACGCCGCCATAGCCGCTGGTCACGGCGACATACTGCACGCCGTCCTGCTGCCAGGTCACCGGTTGTCCCTCGATGCCGGAGCCGGTCTGGAACTGCCAGAGCTTCTTGCCGGTGTCGGCATCAAAGGCTTCGAACTCGCCGGTCAGCGCGCCCGAGAACACGACGCCGCCCGCGGTCGAGAGCACGCCGGAGAAGCGCGGGATGTCGCTTGGTGCTTCCCACTTCGCCTTGCCGGTCATGGGATCGATCGCCTTCAGATGACCGCGCGGACCGTCGCCCCATTCCCAGAGATCGGTGAGGTCCATGCCGAGATACCATTCACCCTGCTTGAAGGTGACGGGCTCGGTCTTGTACCTGCCGCCGAAGGCGAGCGTGTTGGCGTAGGCGAGACCGGTCTGCGGATTGAACGACATCGGCTCCCAGTTCTTGCCGCCGAGGATCGAGGGATACACCGTGACCTTCTTGCCCTCGCGCGCGTCCTTCGAAACGTCCGTCTCGATCGGGCGGCCCGTCTTCATGTCGATGCCGGTCGCCCAGTTGACCTTTACGTATGGATTGGCCGCGAGCAGCTTGCCGTTGGTGCGGTCGAGCACGTAGAAGAAGCCGTTGCGGTTGGCATCCATCAAGACCTTGGTCGGCTTGCCCTCGACATTCATGTCGGCGAGCACCATCTCGGCCACGCTGTCATAGTCGAACGGATTGTTCGGCGAGAACTGGTAGTGCCACTTGATCTTGCCGGTCTTGGGATCCATCGCCAGCACGGAGCAGGTGTAGAGATTGTCGCCCGGACGCACCGCCGAGTTGAACGGGCCGGGATTGCCGATACCCCAATAGACCGTGTTCAGCTCGGGATCGTAAGACCCCGTGATCCAGGTCGAGCCGCCGCCGAGCTTCCAGGTGTCACCCTTCCAGGTGTCGCCGCCGGGCTCGTCCGGTGAGGGAATCGAATGAGTGCGCCACAGATGCTTGCCGGTGGCCGGATCCCAGCCGTCGATGAAGCCGCGGGTGCCGAACTCGGCGCCGGAGATGCCGGTGATGACGACGCCGTCGGCGACCAGCGGCGCCACCGTCATCGAATAGCCTTCCTTGATGTCCGCCGCCTTCTGCCGCCACAGCTCCTTGCCGTCCTTGGCATCGAGCGCGATCACGTTGGCGTCGAGCGTGGTGCGGAACACCTTCCCGTCGTAGATCGCGGCGCCGCGATTGATGATGCCGCAGCAGACGATGCGCGGCGTCTCGGCGGGATATTCGATCTTGGACTTCCAGATCTGCTTGCCGGTCTTGGCATCGACCGCCATCGTGGCGTTGTGCGACGTCACGTAGATCACGCCCTGGTACACCAGCGGCTGCGATTCCTCGCTGCGATCGTCGTTGAAGCTGTAATTCCAGACCGGGACGAGGTTCTTGATGGTGTCCTTGTTGATCTGGTTCAGCGTCGAGAAACGCTGGAGATTGTAGCCCATCCCGTAGTTGAGAACATTCGATGTGTCGGTCGCGCCCTTGACCAGCTGCTCGGTGGTCTGTGCGCCCGCACAAGTTGATGCAAGCATGACGAGGCTCGCGGCCATCGCAAAGCGTTTCATCCGTTCCTCCCCAATATGCGCGCCTTTTGACGCTGCGAGCGCAACACTCCGCCCGAATGCAAAACGCGTCAATACGAAAGTCGTAAGTGTCATGCCGATATGTTGGACGCCAGATGCCAGTTGCCTTACAGAAACCTTACAACTGGCGATTCTCGACTTGCGCGGAGACGCTGGCGAAATTCCGCGGCGTGAAGCAGCGCCGCGCTCACGCGGCCGGGTTCCTCGAGTTGTAGCGCGCGCCAGTTGCAATTCCGGGCTTGAACCGGTGCCTGCATGTGGACTTATGTCGTCTCGGTCCCGGTCGAATCGGGAAACGCTATTACGGGAGGTTTTGATGATATCGCGTCGCTCTGTTGCGCTTGCGTTCACAATTGCCTTGCTCGCCGGTCCGGCCTGGTCGGCATCCGGCAACGCCGTCAAGATGTTCGATACCGACAATGACGGCACGCTCGACCTTGCCGAGGTGAAGAAGGCGGCCACCGCGCTGTTCGCAAAGCTCGATCCCGATCACGACGGCACATTGGATGCGCGCGAATTGCGCGGACGGCTGACGGCGAAAGAACTCGCCGCCGCCGATCCCGATCATGACGGCACGCTCACGCTCGACGAATATCTTTCAGTGGTGGAGCAGCGATTCAACGCCGCGAATCCGGACAAGGACGGAACGCTGGATGCGAAGGAGCTGAACTCGCGCGCCGGCCGCGCGCTGTTGCGCTTGTTGCGGTGAACGCCGCCGCCCGAACCGGTCGCAATTCCGCCCGGACATTCGGAACCTGGAGCTGCTCGGCCATGCGAGTCGAAAAGGCGCGGCGGTGCGTCGCACAAGGTACAGCGTTTGTCCGAGAGAGAACTTCTCTTGTCCGAGAGAGAAGTGTGGGCACCGAGAATCGCAACAGATCTATTCTGTCTTCGATTCCAGACTTGCGCTGCACCTGACGCAGCCCTAGTTTTTCGCCGGCGCGGTTGTCGCGCTTGATACCTTGGAGACCCCCGAATGGCTTGGAAAGCTCCGAAGATCGTGGAAGTGCCGGTCGGCATGGAAATCAACATGTACGCCTGCGCTTCGCGCAAGTAAGACTGACGACCTGCCGCGGCTTCGATGGCTTATGCCGTCGGGGCCGTGGCAGTGTTCGGCCCGCTTCTTTTCCTGGTCGCTGCGCCCGATGTTTTGTCGTCGATGCAGAGCCACCCGCGATCGGGCGCCGGCGCTCTCCCCACCAAAATCCTGACCGTGCGCGCCGCGCAGTGTGTTACGCTGATGCCTGGTCAGCGCCGCTGCCGCATCAAGGCGGCGCGCGCTTTCGGGACACGGCATGCGCGGAAAAACCCACAGATTCTGGACGGCGGTAGCGTGCAGCGTCGCGCTTGCCCCGGCGTGCGTGAGCGCCGAGGAGGGCTTCGACACCGAGCACATCTTCGGCTTCCTGATCGGCACCGATGTCGGTAATCCCGGCGAGCGCGAATTCCAGAGCCAGACGACGGGGCGGTTCGGCAAGGGCGGCGGAACCTATCGCGCGCTGGYGCAGGAGGTCGAGATCGAGGTCGTGCCGCTGCCGAACTTCCGTATCGAGGTCGGAGGCACCACCACGTTGCACGACATCACCGGCGTCCCCGACATCGGCGACCGGCGCCAGCTTAACTTCCAGGGCGCCTCGCTCGACCTGCGCTATCGCCTGCTCGACCGCGAGCGCGCACCGTTCGGCTTCACTGTTGCCGCCGAGCTCCATGGCGACCGCATTGATGAGACCTCCGGCGCAAAAGGCCGGATGTATGGCACCGATTTCACGCTCGCTTTCGACCGCGAGCTGATCCCGAATTTCGCCATCGGCGCGCTCAACCTGATCTACCAGCCGGAATGGGCGCGCTTCGAGGTGGCCGGGCTGTCCGAGAAGAGCTCCACCATCGGCGCCGGCTTTGCCGGCCTCGTGCGCGTGCGTCCCAACATGCTGCTCGGCGGCGAGCTGCGCTACTTCCGGCAATATGAGGGCATCGGTCTCGGCGAGTTCGCAGGCCAGGCCCTGTTCGTCGGGCCCACGGCCTATTTCCAGCTCTCCGAACGTTCGCGGCTGACTCTGAGCTGGAGTATCCAGGCCTGGGGGCGTGCGGCCGGATCGAGTGCCAATCTCGACCTCGTCAATTTCGAACGCCAGCAGGCAAGGCTGGTGTTCGGGGTGAATTTCTAGGTGCGCTCTTCCCCTCTCCCCGCAAGCGGGGAGAGGGGAAAAGAGCGGCCATTCCTCACACCGGATTGAAACTTCCGGCTCCTCGGGACGTAGCCTTTCATGCTAAACCTTGACCGCCCTTGCGTGAGGATTCCGGCATGAACCCGATCGATCTGGTGGTGACTGTGTGTGCGGTGCTCTCGCCTGCGACCTGCGAGGAGCAGCATCTGGTGTTCAACTATGCGGGATCGCCGAGGCAATGCGCCATGGCGGCGCCGCCCTATATCGCGCAATGGATCGGCGACCATCCGAAGTGGCATGCGGTGCGGTGGCGCTGCGAATATCCGCACCCGAACGACAAGGCCTAGCCGCGCTACTTGGTGCAGTCCTTCAGGTCCTTGTCGGCGATCGAGAACACCGCATCGGCCCTGATCTCGATGTCGCGCACGATGCATTGCCGTGCATTGGGATAGCTGACCTTGGCGTCGTAGCGGCCGGGCTCGACGCCGGTGATGCGCAGCCGCTCGTCGTGGTCGACCTCCTTATCCTTGTCGTTCAGGGTCTGGTTCGGACCCCAGTCGGTCTTGCCGGCCGGTGAGAGCTGGAAGCCGGAGATCGTCTCCGTCGTCAGATTCCACAGCCTGATGCCTTTGCCCTTGCCTTGCGCGGCGGCTTCGCCGGCAAACCCCAGCAACGCGATCAACACCAGACCCCAACGCATCAGATCGTCCTCCCAAAAATCGTCCACCCACGTCGGCGCCGTTATTGCCTGATCAGGCGCTCGCGGTTCTTTGCCTTGTCGAAATTCTTGGCGCGGTCAAGGCCGATCGGTGCAATCAGCCTGGTGGAGGTGAGATCGGCGCCCTCGAAATCGGTGTCGATCACGGTCGCCCCGGTCAGGTCGGCGCCGCCGAGCTGGGCGTTCCGGAGCGACGCGCCGGTCAGGTCGGCGCCCCTGAGGGAGGCAAACTCGAGATCGACGCGCGACAGGTCGGCGTTGCGCGCGTTCAACCGTTCCAGATTCGCCGATCGCAGCACGGCGCGCATCAACCCCATCGACTGGTTGCGCATGTCGGCGCCGAGATTAGCGTCAGCGATCGAGGCGCCGACCAGGCTCGCGCCGCTGAGATCGGCTGCGATGCGCGCGCCGGTCAGATCGGCGCCGTCGAGGTGAGCGCGCGCCATCTGCGCGGCGAACAGGTTGGCGCCTCTCAGGCTCGCGCCCGTGAGATCGGCGTCGAGAAGCCACGCCTGATCGAGGATCGCTCGATCAAGACGGGCGCCGCCGAGTTTTGTCTTGTTGAGCCGTGCGGTGCGAAGCACCGCCCTGGAAAGGTCGAGCCCCGAGAGATCGAGCCCCGACAAGCGCGTGCCGGTGAAGTCGGCGGGCGCGCCGGCGCTCGCTTTGGCCAGCACGGCCTCGACCTCCTGCCGGCTCATTTCAGCGGAGACCATGGCGGGTGAGGTGAGGTCGACGTCACGCATCATGTCCTGGGCGCCCGCCATGGTCGCGACGAGCGCGAAGCCAAGCGTCGTCAGAGCAACGGTTCGTCTCATCGTCAGGCTCCGCTACCGGCCTGTTTAGCACACGCGCCGCGCGGCTGCCTATGAGACATCCCGCCCGGCGCGTTCGCCGCCCTGCTCACCCTGGGCGCGCCGCGCAAGCCCGGCCTTGATCGCGGCAATCGCGGCGTCGCTGCGCGCCTCGCGCGGGATGCCGATGGGGACCTCGGCCAGGATGCGCGCCGGGCGCGGCGACAGGAAGAACAGGCGATCGCCGAGGCGCACCGCATCGTCCAGGCTGTGCGTCACGAGCAGCGTCGTGACCGGCCGGCTGGCGACCAGCGTCGCGATCTCGTCGCGCAATCGGCCGGCCAGCGCGTCGTCGAGCGAGGCCAGGGGCTCGTCGAGCACCAGAATGTCCGGCTCGACCGCAAAGGCGCGGGCGAGTGCGACGCGGCGGGCCAGCCCCAGCGACAGCTCGCCGGGGAAGTGGCTGCGGTGCTGCTCCAGCTCGAGGATCCTGAACAGCTCGGACAGTTTTGCCTCGCCGATCCCGGGCGCCGCCAGCCGCACATTCTGCTCGACCGAGCGCCACGGCAACAGCCGCGGCTCCTGGAACACCATGCCGATGCGGGCGTCCGGCGGGCACGAGATGGCGCCTTGAAAGTCGCGATCGAGGCCGAGGATGATCCGCAGCATCGTGCTCTTGCCGCAGCCGGACGGTCCGATCAGCACGCCGACCTCGCCGGCACCAAGCGCGAATTTGACCGGCGCGAGCACATCGTGCGTTTCGCCCGCTGCGCTTCTGAACGTCTTGGCTGTGATATCGACTTCAAGCCGCACGGGGCCGCCACCGTGTTGCACGGGCTTCGAACGGCTGCACCAGGACGGTCTCGATGACGAACACCACGGCGGCGAATGTCAGCGAATAGGCGAGCAGCCGCGGCGTGTCGAACAGCTGGAAGGCGACCCCGATCTCGAAGCCGACGCCGTTCGGGCGCCCCAAGAGCTCGGCGACCAGCACGATCTTCCAGACCAGCGACAGCCCGGAGCGCGCGGAGGCGGCGATATAGGGCGCAAGCTGCGGCAGCGCCACGTGCCGGAACGCGCGCCAGCGCGGCATTGCGAACACGGCCGCCATCTCGTCGAGCGAGCGGTCGAGCGCGCGGGTGCCTTCGCGCAAGGTGACGATGGCGGTCGGCAGCTTGTTGATGGCGATCGCGGCGATTGCGGCAGCTTCGGTCAACCCGGCCCAGATATAGGCGAGCACGATCACCACCAGCGCCGGCAGGTTCAGGAGCAGGATCAGCCAGGGATCGCCGAGCCGGTCGGCGAGCTTCACCCGGCCCATCAGATAGCCGATGGCGCTGCCGAGCGACATCGCCAGCACGAAGGCGAGCGCGACGCGCGCGAGCGTGGCGCCGAGATGCAGGAACAGCGCGCCGCTCGCGGCCTCCGCGATCATCACGTCGAGCACGGCGGGCGGCGAGGGCAGTTTTGCACCGCCGACGAACAGCGCGGCTGTCCACCAGATCGCAAGGAGCAGGGCAATCGACAGAAGGCGCAGCACCTCAGTCTCCGGGGACGGCGTGATAGAAGGTGCCGGGATCGAGCTCGGCCGCCGGCCCGACCAGGTCGCGGCCGCCGGTCTCGGCCAGCACGCGGTAGAGCACGCGCGCATCGGCCTCCTCGTCGGCGATGCTCCGGCGCGGAATGCCGTCGCGATAGCGGTCGCGATAGGTCTTGAGCATCGCCGGATCGGTCGCGCCGGTGAGCGGCGCGACCTTCTCCCACGCCGCGTCCGAGGTCACCAGCAACTGCTTGGCCTTGCGGGTCATCGCGATGAAGCGCGCCACCGTATCGCGGTGGCTCGCGGCCCAGCTCTCGTCGAAGACATAGCCGACCGCCGAGACCGCCCCCTTGGCGCCGAGCTTCGGCAGGATATCCTCGATGCCGGCGAGGCGTCGAAAGCCCTTGGCCTCGAGCTGGGCGCAGAAATTCCAGAAGTTGAGGCTCGCATCCATCTCGCCGTCCAGCGCCTTGGCGGCAATCAGCGGCGGGGCACCGTAGACGATGGTCGCGTCCGACTTCAGGTCGATGCCGTCCTGCTTCATCCGTGCTTGCAGCAGCAGCCAGCTCTTGTCGAGCGGACCTCCGCCGACGGCGAGCTTGCGCCCCTTGAGGTCGGCGAGCGACTTGATCGGCGAGGCGGCCGGCACCATCACCGCGCCGAGCGCGCTGGAATAGGGATAGAAGGTCAACTTGGCGCCGAGCGCGCGTTCGCGCGACACCCAAAGCCAGTCCGACAGCATGATGTCGGCGCTCCCGGCGCGAAGCGCGATCTTGCCGGCCTCGGGACTCGCGAGCTCGGTGACCTCGAGCGAGAGCCCGGCCTCCTTGTCGAGCCCATTGGTGCGGATCGTGGCCAGCTCCCAGGAGAATGTTCCGGTCTTCTGCACCGCAAGGCGGATCGTATCCGCGGCGCGGACGGTTGCGACCTGTGTCAGCGCCAGCGTCATCGCGAGCGCCAATGTTCGACCAAGAAGTCTCATCACCTTGTGAGCCGTTTCCTCGAAGGGAGTGCTTTTCAGGACAATACGCATAGCATAGCTTTGATCGCAACCAGCGGGAGGACGCCCATGAATCTGGCGGGACAGCTACGACCGATTGTCGCCGCATTGGCGGTGTGGGCCGCGACCGTGTACGCGGCGCGCGCCGAGGAGGCCAATGATTATCCGACCTCCGCGCGCGCCGAATACGTCTATGGCTGCATGAAGGCCAATGGCGAGAGCCGGCAGTCGATCGAGCAATGTTCCTGCTCGATCGACGTGGTTGCCTCGATCGTGTCCTATGAGCGTTACGTCACCGCGGAAACCGCGCTCAGCATGTCCCAGGTCCGCGGCAATCTCGGCGTCCAGTTCCGCACGTCGGAGCAGGCGAATTCCGCGGTGAATGATCTCAGGCGGGCGCAGGCGGAAGCCGAGGTGAGGTGTTTTTGAATCTCTTGGACGTCATTCCGGGGCGATGCGAAGCATCGAACCCGGAATCTCGAGATTCCGGGTTCGGTCCTGCGGACCGCCCCGGAATGACAACTTGAGACTCACGTCCCCGGCTTCTCCACATCCCACTCGTTGCGGAACACGTGCCCATCCGTGTCTTTCGCCTCCGCGCGGAAGCGTTTTGCGCCGTTGGACACATACGTAAAGCGCAGATTGGGATCTTCCGAGATCGAGATGCCGCCCTCCATCGACAGCACCGGACTGTCGTCCTGCGTCAGCTTCAGCTGGTTGACGAAGAAGGCGGGAATATAGAGCTGTGTGACCTGGTCCATCTGAAGGCCGGAATTGTTGGGATGGCCGATCATGATCTGCGCCTCGCGGGTGCGGCTGGCGGGCGCATCATCGCGCGCAAATTGCCGGTAGCGCATCTGGCCGAGCCGGTTCCTGGCTTCCTCGACATTCTTTCCCGCCGGCGCGGAGCAGCCGCCGGAGGCCTTCACATAGGTCTTGGCGACGTAGAGCTGGCCGTCGCTGAGCTCGGCGACCGCATGGACGTCGGTGTAGTTGTTGACGCGCACGCGCGTGGAGATTTCCGTGACGTTGGCATCCGGCCCAAGCTCGAACTTCGCCGCCATCGGCGCCGGGTTGCGGTCGATCACCAGCGTGATCGCGCGAATGCGGCGGCCGTCGCCGGGTGACAGCTTGCTGCGCAAGGTCACGGGCACGATCGCGGCGTCCTCGGCGCGATACGGCATCTCGATGCCGATGATGTCGCTGCCGTCCTGCATCGGGCGGTTGCTGAAGATGTCCTGCACCAGGCCCGGCCAGGGATCGTAGGCCTCCTCCGCGCGTGCCGGCGCGGCAAAGGCCAGGCCGAGCAGCGCAGCGATCAAGGTCAGGCGGAGATTGTGTCCCATCATGTGTTGGTCCCGCGCGGACGAAGCAGCAGCGGACGCAACGTAGCGCGCCTGCTACTCCCATTCAATTTCCGAAAATGCTGCGGTTGCGTTGCGGGCGTTGTAGTCGTCGAACAGCTCCCAGTGCGACCGTTCGGACGCGGCCGCCTTGTCCGCGGCGGCCCGGATCGGCTCGCCCTTCTTGTTGAGCGCGCGGACGTCGGACAGCAGCGTCGAGAGATAACGCCGTTCGTCGGCCAGCGCGGCAGGCCAATCGGTCACGGGGCCGTGACCGGGAACGACGCGCTGCGCCGGAATGCTCTCGAGTTCCTCGAGCAGGGCGAGCCAGCCGCGGATGCTGCCATCCATCACCGGGATATGGCGGCGAAAGACCAGATCACCCGCGAACAGGGTTTTCGTCGTCGCGTCGAACACGCTCAAATCGTTGTCGCTGTGCGCGGCGGGCCACGCCCGCAAGGTCAGGCGCCGCGATCCGAGATCGAGCGTCAGCGTGTCCGAAACGAGCAGGGTGGGCGGCACGATCTTCACGGGATCGATCAATTCATGGCCCATGATGCGTCTGAAATTGTCGAGATAATACGGCCCGCGCGCCGCCAGCGCCTGCGGCAGCTTGCTGTGTCCGACAAAACTTGTTCCTGCGGCGGCGAACGCCGCATTGCCGAAGACATGGTCGGGATGGCCATGGGTGCTGATGACGTAGCGAACCGGCTTGCCGGTGTGGGCCCGCACCGCCGCGAGCAGCGCCTCGCCTTCGCGGACGCTGCCGCCAGTGTCGATCACGGCCACCGCATCCTCGCCGACGATGAAGCCGACATTGGCGATGTCGCCCTCATTCTCGCGCGACATCAGGGCGATGGTCCCGGAGTGTACGAAGATTCCGGGCGCGACTTCGCTCACAGGCAATTCGACCGGCCCGGCGCGTGCTAGCGTCGTTGCTCCCAGCAGGGCCAGGGCTGCGATCATTGAAGCGACGTGGGACACTTTTCCGCCTCAGTTCAAAGGATTTGCCACATTGCACTGCAACAAAGTCAAGCCGACACAAAGTTGGCGAAACAGATGCGTCCGTGCGTTGCATGGATAGCATTCGAACAAAACGAGGAGGAAGCGGGATGAGGGAGGCCGGACGACATCGTCGCTGGTTGTTTTTGCTGTGGGGCCTGGCTGCATCCTGCGCGCTGGGCGACGTCGCTATGGCGCAGACGAACGAGAGCGGCGACCTCTCGTTCGAGCTGGTCGATCCCAAGGTGCTGCGCGTCTGCGCCGATCCGCGCAACCTGCCGTTCTCGAACGAAAAGGGCGAAGGGTTCGAGAACAAGCTCGCCGAGCTGCTTGCGGACAAACTCCAGAAGAAGCTCGACTACGTCTTTTTCCCGCAAGCCACCGGCTTCGTCCGGATGACGCTGGGTGCACATCGTTGCGACGTGATCATGGGGTTTCCGCAAGGTGACGATCTGGTGCAAGGCACCAATCCCTACTACCGGACGACTTATGCGCTGGTCGCCAAAGCGGGCAGCGGGCTCGAGGATGTCGACACGCTCGAGGACACCAGGCTCAAGGGCAAGCATGTCGGCATCGTCGCCGGCACGCCGCCGGCGACCAATATGGCGATTGCCGGCCTGATGGGCGACGCAAAGCCCTATCCCTTGATGATCGATACGCGCTTCGACAATTCGGCGCAGGCGATGATCGACGATCTCGCCGCCGGCAAGATCGACGCCGGCGTGCTGTGGGGACCGATGGCCGGGTTCTATGCGAAGAAGGCCGGCTCGCTTCATGTCACCCCGCTGGTGAAGGAAACCACCGGGCCGAAGCTCGTCTATCGCATCGGCATGGGCGTGCGTCCCGCCGACCAGAACTGGAAGCGGCAGCTCAACAAGCTGATCCAGGAGAACCAGGGCGAGATCAACAAGATCCTGCTCGACTTCGGCGTGCCGCTGCTGGACGAGAGCGACCGGCCGCTCGGCGCGGAGACGGCCAAGAAGACGCCATGAGGCGGCGCGTTGCCGCGGCGCTGGTCGCCGCCGTTCTGGCGGTGCCGGCATTGGCGCAGCAGCAGGAGCCGTTCGAGCCCGAAGGGTATCGCACCGACAATTACCGCGCGCCGGTGCCGGCAACGCTGGCGCGCGCACGCGTGCTCACGACCGTGGAAGCCGAAGCGATCTGGCGGGCAAAGGGCGCTGCCTTCATCGACGTGATGCCACGCCCGCCGAAGCCCAAAAATCTACCTGAAGGCACCGTCTGGCGCGAGGCGCCGCGCAAAAATATTCCCGGCAGCATCTGGCTGCCGGATACCGGTTACGGCGCACTCCCGCCCGCCATGGACGATTATTTTCACCGCGGCCTGGCGCGGGCGTCGCGCGGCGACAAGGCCGCACTGCTCGTGATCTATTGCCTGGCCGATTGCTGGATGTCCTGGAACGCCGCCAAGCGCGCGCTGGCTGACGGTTACTCCAACATCGCCTRGTATCCCGACGGCACCGACGGCTGGGAGCGCGCGGCATTGCCGACTGAAGAAGCGCAGCCGGAGCCGCGGCCGGAGCAGTAGCAACCTGTATCGCTGGACGCAGGTGCGCTCCCTCGCCCCGTTCTTACGGGGAGAGGGTTGGGGTGAGGGGCCTCTCTCGGCGCTTGATCAAGTAGTGAGACCTGTACCCCCTCACCCGGATCGCAAGAGCGACATAGCCGAAGCTTTGCTTCGGCGTTCTTAGAAGCGGCCGCCGAAGGCGGCCTACGCCTCTCCCCGCAGGCGGGGAGAGGTGAAGACGCGGCTTTATTGCTTCTGCAACTTCGTCAGCGTCCCCGTGCCGTTGGTGTCTGTCGCCGAATACGTCACCCTGTCACCGGCGTGGACGGCATCGAGCATCGCGGCGTCCTTGGTCCTGTATTCCTGGAGCGCGCCGGCGCCGCCGGCGCTGCCGCCGACCGTTCCCTTCTGCGCCTGCTGGATTGAGATCGTGCCGTTGAGCCGGTCGATCCTGGTGACCATTCCGGTCATGTCGTCAGCAAAAGCGCTGGATGCGAGCATGGTGATGGCCGCAGCGCCTGCGAGCATGAATTTGGTTGTTCCCATCGAGGCCTCCCGGCGTTCGAGATTCACATCGACAAGCCATCCTAGATCGATTTGGTTCCGGCAAATAGCGCAGCAAAGGTTAACGATTGCCGGGAGATGCCGGGAACTCTTCGGCAAGCCGTCAGCGAGGCTGACGCTATTCCATTTCCTGCTGGATCACGCGGCCGAGCGCAAACAGGCGCTGGTCGATCGCGGTCGGAACCTCGCAGACGAATCGCACCACCTTGTGGCGGTCCTCGAAAATGCGGGTCTTCCAGACCAGATCGTTGCTGAGCGCCTCGACCCTGGCCTCGTCGCGCGGTGTCGCGCCCTGGAGTGCTTGGAGCTGAACGGTCTCGTCGCGGATCTTGTCGGCGGCGTCGCGCTGCTTGCGGCTGACCCGTTCGAGCCCGCTCATGACCTGCGAGCGCTGGGCGTTGAGGGTGTCGAACAGGCCGGCGAACAGCAGTTTTGCATTCGCGGTCTTGTCGCTGGCCGAGCCAGCCAGAAATTCCTTCACCGACTTCTCGGCCTCGTCCAGCGGAGTCTTCCGCGCCGCCAGTTTTGAGACCAGCGCGCTGACCTTCGCATCGTCCTTCCATTTGTTCTGCACATCGTCGAGCGGCGGCCCGGCCCAGACAGCGGCAAGCGAGATGTCCGGAACTTTTGCTTGCGTGCAAGGCCAGTCGGGAAAGCGCGGATCGGCGGCGCGGACGGCCGTGCCCGCGACTGCGAGCGCCATAGCAGCCATGGTCACGATCCCTGATCTCATCCTTCGCCTCCCGCAGGGCCTCGCCGCGCCAGCCCGCGCGAGGGATCATAGGCATAGATCGCCCCGATCATGAAGACGATTGTGCAGGTCGCGACCACCGCCAGCGAGATCCAGTTGATCTGTCCGTAGAGCGCGAAGCGGATCAGCTCGACCGCGTGGGTGAACGGATTGGCTTGGCAGACATAGTAGAGATAGGGGCTGCCCTCCTGCACCCGCCAGAGCGGGTAGAGCGCGGAGGAGGCGAAGAACATCGGAAAGATCACGAAGTTCATCACCCCGGCAAAATTCTCGAGCTGCTTGATGCCCGAGGAGATCAGCATGCCGAGCGAGCCCAGCATCAATCCGGACAGGATCAGCGCAGGCAGCACGGTGAGATAACCGATCGGAGGAGGGGTGATGTCCCAGAACCAGGCGATCAGGAGGAAGGCGTAGACCTGGAGCAGCGACACCGCGGTGCCTGCGAGCAGCTTGCAGAACAGCAGGAAACCGCGCGGCAGCGGGCTCACCAGCAGCGTGCGCATGTTGCCCATTTCGCGGTCGTAAACCATCGACAGCGAGGACTGCATGCCGTTGAAGAGCTGGATCATCGCCATCAGCCCCGGCGCGATGAAGACCTCATAGAGGATGTAGGTCTCGTAGGGCGGGATGATGGAGATGCCGAGCACCTGGCGGAAGCCGGCGGCGAAGATGAACAGCCACACCAGGGGGCGCACCAGCGCGGAGACGAAGCGCTCGCGCTGGTGCAGGAAGCGGAGCCCCTCGCGCCAGACGATGCCGGTGAGGCAGGTCATGTACTCGGCAAACGAGAAACCGCGTGGCGTGTCGTGGGCGGTGATGCTGCTCATGCGCCGCCTCCCGGCATCACTTGCGCGCCGGTCAGGCGCATGAAGGCGGTGTTGACGTCCTGTGCGCCGGCCTCGGCAATCACGCTGCCGACCGGCCCCTGCGCCAGCACCTTGCCCTGGTGCAGCACCACGAGATCGTCACTCGCCGTGATCTCGTCGAACAGATGCGTGGCCCAGAGCACGCCGATGCCTTGCTCGGTGACGAGCTGGCGGACGTGGCTGATGATGTCGGCACGTGCCTTGACGTCGAGGCCGACGGTCGGCTCGTCCAGCAGCAACAGGCGCGGCCGGTGCAGCAGCGCGCGTGCGATCTCGAGCCGCCGCATCTGGCCGCCGGAGAGATCGCGCACCTTGCTGCCGGCGCGCTCGGAGAGGCCGATGCGGCCGAGCAATTCGGCGCTGCGCGCGGCAGCCTCGCGGCGGCTGATGCCGTGAAGCGCGGCGTGATAGAGCAGGTTCTGCGTCAGCGACAGATCGAGGTCGAGCGTGCGCGGCTGGAACGCCACGCCGAGCAGCCGCAGCGCCTCGCCGGGGCTCTTGCTGACATCGTGACCGAAAATGCCGACGCGGCCGGACTGGATGCCGAACAGCCGCGTGATCAGCGAGAACAGCGTGCTCTTGCCGGCACCGTTGAGGCCGAGCAGCGCGGTGAAGCTCGCGGGCTGCACGTTGAAGGAGACGTCCATCAGCGCCCGGCGCGGGCCATAGGCATGGCTGACGCGGTCGATCGACAGCGCCGGCACCGCCGCCGTTTCAGGCTTCGGCGCGCTCTCGCGTGGCTCGGCGATGGGAGCGGGACTGGTCATGGCGCGATCGTGATGCCCCAGGGCAATTCGCCCACCTGAATGGTCTTGATCACCTTTTGCGCGGCGACGTCGATCACGGAAACATCGTTCGACACGCCGTTGGTGGTGAGCAGGTATTTTTCGTCCGGCGTGAACGCCATGTGCCAGACCCGCTGCCCGACCAGCAGGTATTTCGTCACCTTGCGCGAGGCGACGTCGACCACGGCGATACGGTTGGCGGGGCCGAGCGCGACGAAGGCGGTCTTGTCGTCCCTGGTCATGCCGATGCCGACCGGCTGGATTGCCTCTTTCCGGAGGCCCGGAATCTCGAAATTGACCTTGCCGATCACCTCGTGCTTTTTGGGATCGATGATCGAGACGGTGCCGCCGATCTCCGAGGACACCCACAATTCGGAAGCGTCGTGCTTGAACTCGGCAAAGCGCGGCCGGGCGTCGACCAGCACGTTGGCGACGATCTGGCGCGACGAGGTGTCGATGAAATGCGCCATGTTGGTCGTCTCGGACGTGTTGATCAGGGTCTTGCCGTCGGGGCTGATGGTCATGCCCTCGGGCTCGACCCCGACCTGGATGTCGCCAAGCCGGGCGCGCTTCTCGAGGTCGATCACGGTCACGGTGTTGTCGTTCTCGTTGGCGACGTAGAGGATCTTGCCGGCGGCGTCCTGGGCGAACAATTCAGGATCGGGCCCGGAGGGCAGGCTGTCCACGACGCTCTGCGTCTTGGCGTCGATCACCTGGATGGTGTCGTCGTCGCCGACCGCGACCATCACGAACTTGCCGTCGCGGGTGAAGTCGATGCCGCGCGGGCGCTGACCGACCTTGATGGTTTTTGTCACCGTCCAGCTCTCGGTGTCGATCACCGAGACCGTATTGCTCTTCTCGTTCGAGACATAGGCGATGAAGGCATGCGCGGGCGCCGCCGCCAGCGCCAGTCCGGACAGCAACCCGACACGCCACATCCGCAACATCCGCGTCCTCACTTCAACTTGCATTTGCTCTCCGGGCGGTCATAGCCGAGCGTGTCGAGCTCCGAGACCTGGTGCAGGAATCCCTCTTGCGGCGACACCGACACCACCATGCGGCCGTCGACCAGCAGGATCGGCTGGCGCAATTGCAGATTCCAGTCGCGCAAGGTCAGCTTCGTGCCCTTGAAGGCGGCGACGGAAAAGTCCGGCCCCTTGATGAAATCGGTGACCTTCTTGACGTCGCCCGAATTGGTGCGCGAGGTGGCCTCGCCAATCATGCGCACCGCGGTCCAGGCCTGCATGTCCAGCGCGGTCATGCGCCGCGAGTTCAGCTTGATGAAGCGGTTCTGCATCTGGATCGCGCCCCACTGGTCCTGCGCCGCGTCCCAGCTGCGCGGCACGAGCCCGGCCGAACCCGCGACGGGGCGCGGATCCCAGGTGCGATAGGGCAGATAGGCCGCGAACACCTCGCTCTCGTCGGCGGCGACCAGCACGTCATAGGCCGGCGCCTGCTGGGTGAAGACGGGTATCTGGCGCTGGATCAGCGTCACACCGCTATCGGTGCGCCGCGCGCCGCCTTTGTCCTCGAACGTGCGTTCCTGCACGATCTTGGCGCCGAACCGCGTCGCGGCGCGCCGCAGCGCATCGGCATAGAGCTTGTCCTCGTCATGCGAGCCGGCCACCAGCAGCCAGCGCTTCCACTGCTTCCACACCAGATATTGGCCGAGCGCATCCGCCAGCATCGACCGCGTCGGCGCGGTGTGGATGACGTTGGCGCGGCAATCGGCCTCGCGCAGCCGCTCGTCGATCGCCCCCGCGTTGAACAGCAGCGTGCCGCGCTCGCGCAGGGCGTCGGCGACCTTCAGCAGCGCATCGGCCGGAAGGTCCGCGACGATGAAGCCGTTGCGCGCGGCGAGGTCGGTCGCGGCCTGGACCACGTCCTCGCCTTCCCTGATGCGGCGCTCCTCCAGCGCAAAACGCTGGTTGAGGAATTTTCCCGTGGTGTTGTTGTCCTCGATCGCGAGGCGCGCGCCGGCGACGCCGTCATTCTCCGCGGGCTGCTCGACCAGCGACAGCGTCGATCTGGTGCCGGCGACGCCGAGATAGCCGACGCCGATCAGGGCAGGGTCCGCCGCCAGGACTTGCGTCGCGGCGAGACTCCAGCCGACCAGGCCGACCAACCATCGGATCATGCTTCCTCCGTAGATCTCCCCGGCTTGACCGCCGGTGGAGAATTGTCTCTCTTGAAGCATGACCGATTTGGCCCGGCTTGCAACCCCGCATTTCGTCCGCGCGCCGCCCGGCGCTGGAATCACGATCATGCGAGCCTTGCTATCGATTATCGCTTTGCTGTTGACGGCGTCAGTCGCGTTCGCCGATCCGCCCAAGCTCGCCGTGTTCGATTTCGAGCTGATCGACACCAGCCTGCCCGGCGAATTCTACGGCTCGAAGCCGGAGCTCGAGCGCCTCGATCGCATCAGCGAGCAGTTGCGCAAGGAACTGGCAGGTTCAGGCAGGTTCCAGCTGCTCGATATCGCGCCGGTCAGGGATGCCGCCCGTCACAGCAATTTGCAGGCCTGCGGCGGCTGCGACCTCAAGCTCGCCGGGCAGCTCGGTGCTGACCTGGAGATCACCGGCATGGTGCAGAAGGTCTCGAACCTGATCATCAACCTCAACATCTATCTGCGCGACGTGAAGACCGGCAACATGATCACGGTCGCCAGCGCCGACATGCGCGGCAACACCGATGAGTCCTGGACGCGCACCATGAGCTATCTGATCCGCAACCGCCTGCTGGCGCCGAACTACGGCAAGCCGGAGTAGGTTCTTCGCCTCTCCCCGCCTGCGGGGAGAGGCCGGAATTTGCGACAGCAAATTCCGGGTGAGGGGGAGTCTCCGCGAGTCCAACTGCGGCTGTTTGCGCGGACGCAGCCCCTMACCCCAACCCTCTCCCCGTAAGAACGGGGAGAGGGAGAGGAGAGACCGAACCTCACCCCTTCAACCGCTCCGCGTGCCAGTGCAGATGATCGCCCATGAACGTCGAGATGAAATAATAGCTGTGGTCGTAGCCCGCCTGCCGCCGCAGCGTCAGCGGGATGTTGGCCTTGGTGCAGGCCGCCTGCAGCAGCTCGGGCCGAAGCTGCTCCTTCAGGAAATTATCGGCCTCGCCGACATCGACGAGAAAGCCGGAAAACTTCGCGCCATCCTCGATCAGCGCCACGGTGTCGTGGCTGCGCCAGGCCTCCTTGTCCGGCCCGAGATAGCCGGTCAGCGCCTTGTTGCCCCAGGGCACCAGCGACGGCGCCACGATCGGCGCAAACGCACTGGCCGCGCGATAGCGGTGCGGATTGCGCAGCGCCACCGTCAGCGCGCCGTGGCCGCCCATGGAATGGCCCATCACCGATTGGCGCTTCGCGTCGACCGGAAAATTCTCCGCCACCAGCTTCGGCAGTTCGTCGGTGACGTAGCTCCACATGCGATAGTTGCGTGCGAACGGCTCCTGCGTCGCGTCGACATAGAAGCCGGCGCCCAGGCCGAAATCATAGGCATTGTTGGGATCGCCCGGCACGTCGGGCCCGCGCGGTGAGGTGTCGGGCGCGACGAAGATCAGCCCGAGCTCGGCGCAGGCGCGGCGGAATTCGCCTTTCTCGGTGACGTTGGCATGCGTGCAGGTGAGCCCGGAGAGATACCAGACCACGGGCAGCTTCGCGCCAACCGGATGCGGCGGAACATAGACCGAGAACACCATGTCGGTTCCGGTCGCCTGGCTCGCGTGGCGGTAGACGCCCTGCACGCCGCCGTAGGATTTGTTGGTCGAGACAGTCTGAATCGTCATGCCCTAAGCTCCAGTGGCACTTAACCACATCAACATTGCAACGCTTGTGTGACCGAATGTGTGGCGGCTGCCCCGCGCGTCAGGCGACGCCGCTGTCGATCGCCAGCCGCACCAGCTCGACCGAGGTCTTCACCCCGAGCTTCTGACGCATGATCGAGGAGGTGTTGGCAACCGTCTTGTAGGACGATTGCACCAGCCAGGCGATCTCGGACAGGCTCTTTCCGGCGCTGAGCAGCCGCAGGATCTCCATCTCGCGCGCGTTCAGCTTCGACAGCGGATTTTGCGCCAGCGCAGGCCCGGCAAAGGCGATGCTGCGCGCGATCGCGCTCGGCAGATAGGTGCCGCCGTCGCCGACGGTGCGGATCGCCTCGACGAGATCGTCGGGATCGCCGGTCTTGGAGACATAGCCCTTGGCGCCGCACTCGATCGCGCGCGCGGCGAAGGCGGGGTCGTCGTTCATGCTGAACATGATGATGCGGGCCTCGGGCGCGCGGTCGAGGATGCGGCGCGCCAGCTCGAAGCCGGAGACGGTGGGCAGGTTGATGTCGATCACGCAGAGGTCGGGGCGTTCGACGATGAACACGCACTCGCCGTCTTCGGCGTCGGCGGCCTCCAGGATCTCGATCTCGCCTTCGTCGGCCAGCACGGCACGGCAGCCGGAGGCGACGATGGGATGATCATCGACGATCAGAATGCGCATAGGCGTTCCCCGCGACAGCCCCCGGCCTGTTTCGCGCCGCATGATGCCCAACCATCGAGACGCGTGCGAGCGCGCCTCATGTCGCCTCATGCAACCCGGCCGGGATTGCTGTACGCTTTCGATTAGATATCGGGCGCTTCGGGTCTGTCAACGCCATCGCACAGGCACGAGCAATCCTTCGCGGGGCACGGGCAACACCAATGTGGCAAAATCTATCCTTGCGCGGGCGCATCAACCTGCTGCTGGCGCTGCTGCTGGCGCTGGGGCTCGCCGTCAACATCGGCCGCCAGGTCGCGGAAGCCGGGCCGCGCGTGCAGGCCGAGGACCAGAGCGTGATCCGGCTGGCGCGCGAGTTCATCGAGATGATCGTTGCGGACCTCAACGAGGCGCCCGATCCGGACGCCCGGTTGAACCAGATCGCGCGCGATCTCAGCCGTCTGCGCCATGTCAGCATCGCGCTCAGGGACGGCGGCGGGACGCCGCTCACGCCGCCGCGGCTCGATGCCGATGACGAGGCGCGCGGACCGCCGGCCTGGTTCGTCAGCCTGGTCCATCCCGAGCAGACCGCGGTCAGCGTGCCCGTCTCGGTCCATGGCAAGCCCGGCTCGCTGGTGATCACCTCGCATCCCAATGACGAGATCGCCGAGATCTGGGACGGCATCGTGACCCAGCTCGAGGTCGGCTCGGTGATCGCGCTCGCGCTGTTCCTGGTGATGATGACTGTGGTCGGCCGCGCGCTCCGGCCGCTCCAGTCTCTGGCGGAGGCGATGGCCGAGCTCGAAAACGGGCGCTATGAGGCGCGGGTGAGGCCGGGCGGCGCGCCCGAGCTTGCCGCGATCTGCACCAAGCTCAATCATCTGGCGGCCACGCTGGGGGAGGCGGTCGAGGACAAGCGGCGCCTTGCCGAGCGCACGGTGTCGCTCCAGGACGTCGAGCGCAAGGAGATCGCGCGCGAGCTGCATGACGAGTTCGGGCCGTATCTGTTCTCGCTGCGCGCGCATGCCAGCGCGCTGGCGAAGCAGGCGGACGGGCGCGTTCCGAGTGCGGACGCCGTGCGAAAGCACGGCAGCGCCATGCTGGAACAGATCAACGCGCTCCAGCAGTTCAATCGCCGCGTGCTGGAGCGGCTGCGGCCCGTCGGCCTCGCCGAACTCGGCCTGCGCCAGGCGCTCGAATCGCTGTCGCGGCTGTGGCGCGAGGCGCATCCCGACGTCGCGATCGAGACCACGATCTCGCCGGCGCTCGGGGTCACCGGCGAGACCGCGGACCTCACCATCTACCGCACCGTGCAGGAGGCGCTCACCAACGTGTTCCGCCATGCCGGCGCGACCTCGGTCAACGTCGTGATCGAGCCGGCCGGGCAGCCGGGGCGCGACGGCCGCATCTGCGCCCGGGTGCGGGTCAGCGACAATGGCCGCGGCATGGAGCCGGGCCAGAAGCTCGGCTTCGGCCTCGTCGGCATGCGCGAGCGGATTCTCGCACTGGGCGGCACGCTCAACGTCGCCTCCGGCGAGGGCGGCGTGACCGTGGAGGCGCTGGTTCCGACGGCGCCGGCCTGATCGCACGGAAAACAAATCGGGAAGAATTCCCGATTTGGTCGGGAAAACGGGTGCGGATATCGCCCGATCTTTTGTGGCTGGTGCGTTCGCGGCGGCCGACTACACTCGTCCCAACCAAGCGGCGAAGTTCAAAACAGCCGCAAAAAAAGACCGAACGTATTTGCGGATGGGACGGCAGGGGATGGGCGTGCGAAGATTGTTGATCGCCTCGATATCGACGGGGCTGATGTCTGGCGTGGTCCTCGGGACGGACGCGGGGGCCGCGCAGGACGACGAGACCAACGTTCAGAACCTGCCTGCGATCGAGGTGGTGGCGCCGCAGCCCGCTCCGCGGCGGAGCGCGCCGCGGACGCCGGCGCGATCCGCAAGCTCCGCGAAGCCCAGCAACAGGCTTTACGTCTACCCGACCTCGCCGGGCACCGGCAGAGGTCTTGAAGTCGACAAGGTTCCTTCGGCGATCAACGCCGTCGATGCCAACCAGATCAAGCGTACCGGCTCGCTGAACATCACCGACGCGCTGAGGGACAACATCGCCGGCGTCAACATCAGCGAAGTGACCGGCAATCCGTTCACGCCTGATGTTGAGTTCCGCGGCTTTGTCGCTTCGCCCGTGACGGGCACGCCGCAAGGCCTCGCGGTCTACCAGAACGGTGTCCGCATCAACGAAGCGTTCTCGGATGCCGTGAACTGGGACCTGATCCCCACCGCCGCGATCAGGTCGGTGACGCTGGTGACCAACAATCCTGCCTTCGGCCTCAATGCGCTGGGTGGCGCGATCAACCTGCAAATGAAGGACGGCTTCACCTATCAGGGCGCCGAGCTCGACCTCATGGGCGGCTCGTTCGGCCGCATCCAGGGCTCGGCGCAATGGGGCAAGCAGGTCGAGAAGAACTACGCCGTCTACGCCGCGCTCGAAGGCCTGCACGACAACGGCTTCCGCAATTTCTCCCAATCGGACGTGCGGCGCTTCTACGGCGATGTCGGCTACAAGGCCGGCGACAGCGAATTCCACGTCAACATGGGGCTCGCCAAGAACGATTTCGGCGCCAGCGCCACCGTTCCGGCCGAGCTGCTGGAGAAATATTGGGGTGCGACCTACACGACACCGCAGACCACCAGCAATCGCGTCGGCTACGTCAATCTGATCGCCAAGGCGGACGCGACGCCGACCTGGACGCTCGAAGGCACGGCGCATGTGCGCAGGTTCGAGCAGAAGGTCGTCGATGGCAATCCGACCGACGTGCAGGAATGCGCCATTGCGGGACTGCTGTGCTTCGGCGACGACACGACGCCGGCGAACGGCGTGAACGGGGTCCAGCTTGCCAATCCCTTTGCTCCGGGAACAATCCTCGGCGAGATCGACCGGGGCTCGATCCGTTCGACCACCTTCGGGGTCTCGGGGCAGGCCACCAACGTCGATCAGCTGCTCGGGCATGATAACCGTTTCGTGGTGGGGGCGAGCTATGACGCCAGCGTCACGCGCTACAACGCCACCGCCGAGATCGGGACGATGGGCGAGAACTATGTCGTCAGCGGCAGCGGCATCTTCCTGGGGCCGACCGGCACACCAGTCCCCGTTGCCGGTCCGGTCTCGCTGCGGACCGTCAACCAGTATAACGGCCTGTACGCGATGGACACGTTCAACGTCACGGATGCCTTCGCCGTCACGGGCGGCGGCCGCTTCAACGCGGCGCGCATCACGCTGGAGGATCAGCTCGGTACCGATCTCAACGGCGATCACACCTTCTATCGCTTCAACCCGGTGATCGGCGGCACCTACAAGATCACGCCGGAGTTGACGGCCTATGCCGGCTATTCCGAGGCCAACCGCGTGCCGACGCCGCTCGAGCTCGGCTGCGCCGATCCCATTCGGCCCTGCCTGATCGCGGCGTTTCTCGTGTCGGACCCGCCGCTGAAGCAGGTGGTGTCCAAGACGGTCGAGGCCGGCTTCCGCGGCACCAAGGAGCTGAACATCGGTTCTCTTGGATGGAAGGTCGGCGCTTTCCGCGCCACCAACTATGACGACATCCTTGCCGTTCCTGCGGTCGGACGCACCGGCTTCGGCTATTTCACCAACGTCGGCAGAACGCGGCGTCAGGGGCTAGAGGCCGAGGTCAACATCAAGTCGCCCACGCTTCAGTTCCAGGCGAGCTATGCCTTCGTCGACGCGCGCTTCCTCGATGCGCTCGAACTCGGTTCGGAGAGCCCGTTCAGGGATCCTGTGACCGAGACCATCCACGTCTCGCCCGGCAACCAGATCCCGGCGATTCCGCGCCACCTCGTCAAGGTCGGCGTAGACTATGCCGTGACCGACGTCTGGAAGGTCGGGGCCAACGCAATCTTCGTCTCCAGCCAGTATTTCGTCGGCGACGAGTCCAACCAATATTCGAAGCTGCCGTCCTACACCGTCTTCAATCTCCACACGTCCTATCAGGTGACGAAGAACGTCCAGCTCTACGGCCGCGTCGACAACATCTTCGACAGGCGCTACGCCACCTATGGGCAGTTCTTCGACCGGGGGGCCCTGCCGAACTTCACCAATGGCGGCGCCGAGTTCACCGACCCGCGCTCGCTGAGCCCGGCGCGGCCGCGCGCCTTCTATGCCGGCATGCGGGTGACGTTCTAGGCCAACGTCTTGCTGTTCCTGTGTGCGGGACGGCCGCGCCGGTCGCCGGGCCGAGTCCCGCGGCGACCGGCCCTCTCCCGGAAATTGTCACAAATCGGCTCGCCGATCGGCTTGTATTGATGGTTGTTGCTGCGTCATACTACACCGTTACATAGAGCGTCGGTGTTGAGGGCGATTATTGTCCAAGCCGGGCTTGCGGCAGTGCGGGTCTGCATGATGTGCAAGCTCACTTCGCGTGACTTTTGAACACGTGAATTCAAGGGCGTGCCCTTGGGGGCGTGATTTTGACGGATACCGGCGCGATTTCAGCAGCGCCGGTGGAAAGACCCCCTGAGCATCGGCGTGCAGACGCGTTGCGCGAGCCATTCCCGGCGGGTGGCCCGGAGGATCCTGCGCGCGCGTCACTCTGAGGACGGGGGGCGAGGAATGACTGATATTGCTGCGACCGGCGGACCGGAGACCCGGCAGGACAATCTCTATGCGCGCGAGATGCGCCTGGGCGTCGTCATGTACGGCGGTGTCTCGCTCGCAATCTACATCAACGGCGTCACCAACGAATTATACGAAATGGCCTGCGCCACGCCGAAGGTCGGCGGGCATGGGATCACCGGCCGCACGCGCGACGTCTACCGCAAGGCGTCCTGGTTGATGCGCGACCAGCGCCTGCGCGAACGCTATGTTGCATATTTGAACAATCCGAAAGCGATCGACCCGTTCAGGGATCCGGGGACCCTGAGACTGGTGGGGCGTACGCGGTTCGTGGTCGACACGATTGCGGGGACGTCGGCCGGCGGCATCAACGGCCTGTTCCTCGCCAAGGCGCTCGCCAACGAACAACCATTTGCTCCCCTGAAAAAGCTGTGGATTGAGGAGGGCGATATCGGCAAGCTGCTCAACGACAGCGCGTCCTATCAGCAGCTGGAATACGCCAGGACCAATGGTCCGCCGCAGTCCTTGCTCAACAGCGATCGCATGTATCTCAAGCTGTGCGACGCATTCCTCAAGATGAAGACGACCGCCGCGCCGTCCGCTCAAGACGGGTCGTCGTTGGCCGATGAGATCGACCTCTTCATCACGACGACCGATATTCGCGGAGCCGTGGTGCCGCTGCGCTTGTTCGACAAGGTCGTCTATGAGAGGCGGTACAAGCAAGTCTATCACTTCCGTTACGACGCAGCTAATGGCCACAACGATCTCTCCGACGACAACGTGCCCTTTCTCGCATTCGCCGCGCGTTGCACGTCGTCGTTTCCATTTGCGTTTGAGCCGATGTCCCTGGTTGATGCCGAGCGCTTGTGGGGCTTGCGTCCGGGAGCTCAGGTGGTCGTCTTCGACGAATGGAAGCGGTTTTTCACCGGACTTTCGACCGATGATCTGACCAAAGGCTATTGGCGCACGCGCGCCTTCGGCGACGGCGGTTATCTCGACAACAAGCCCTTCAGTTACGTCGTCGAATCGTTGTCGTTGCGCATCGGCAGCTTGCCGATGGAGCGTAAGCTCATCTATGTCGAGCCTTCGCCGCTTCATCCCGAAACGGAGCGCAATGTTTTCGAGGCCAAGCCCAACGCCGTCGAAAACGCCTTTGATGCTCTCCTCTCGATTCCGACGGACGAGACGATCAGGGAAGACCTCGAAGCGGTATTGGCCCGCAACCGGCGTATCGAACGCGTCGACCGGATCGTTCGTCAGGTCGAAAAGGAGATCGAGGAGCGCAGTGATGATCCCTTCGCGCGCATCGTGCTCGAGAACGGCACGGTGCCTAAATGGCGATCGCGCGACATGCGCGACATGGTCAATTACTACGGCGCGGCATTCCTGCCGTATCGCCAGCTCCGTGTCATGACGGTGACCGACGGCATCGCAGATCGGCTGGCTGCGTGGTGGGGTATCGACGAGCAATCCGATCGCTTGTACGCGTTGAGAGCAATGGCGCGCGTATGGCGCGACGCGCATTACTTCGAGAACAAGGCCGACCCGAGGGCCGCGGATCAGGCCGAGTCCACAAATGCGTTTCTCGAAGACTACGATATGAAATACTATCTGCGGCGCGCCGCCTTTATCTTGCGCAAGGTGCATCAGCTTCTGGCTCTGGCGATGAAGCTCGGGCTGCCCGAAGCGGAGCGGGACTACTCCGATATCGAGCTGCATCTTCGCAAGCGCTGGGAAGCCGCCGGCTCACTGCCGATCGACTCGATGGACTCGCGGCATCTCGTCAGTGCGCTGACCTGCCTTGCGGAGGGTCTCGGTGGTACGATCCGGGAAATCCGGCAGGCGGTGTCGCTAAAGGCTCCGCCGGAGAGGGTCCCGCCGAGGAATCGCAAGGCCCTCGATCAGGTCCTTCTGCTGCTTCTCAGCGACAAGGCTGACGAGTGGCCTTCAGAGTTGAAGACGGAGGACGGCCAGACGGTCCGCGTTTCGTGGGACCTGCCGCTTCCGAGCCCGTCGCGCACGCTTCAGGAAAATGTCTACGCGAGAGCGCAGATACTCTATCAGTACGCGCTGGGAGCCAGTGTCACGGACCTCCAGGCGGCACTGGAGAGGGACATTGCCGCGATCCAGTCGGCCTACGGGCGCGTCATACGGCGATCATCCGACACGGGACCGACGGTCCACGCACTGTTGGGAGCGCCGGACTTGGTCGTCTCGGAACAAGGCGGGGCACCAAAGGTCGACATCGCCGTTTTCTCCGTCGACCTGCCCGGCTACGCAGCCTGCCTGAACACGCCTGAAGGCATGGTGCTGCGCCGCTTTCTCGCCGGGTACTACATGCGTTTCGACGAATACGACCAGGTGAGCTTCCCGCTTTACTATGACACGGGTACCGGGGAGCCTTCGACGGTCGAGGTGATCCGCATCAGCCCCGAGGATGCCGGTAGCCTGATCGATGAATTGGACGACCAGGGCGAGACCGGTCAATCGCGACGGAAGCTCGCAGGGACGGCGCTTTACAACTTCGGCGCCTTTCTCGACGAACGATGGCGCCGCAACGACATCATGTGGGGCCGGTTGGACGGTTGCGAGCGGCTGCTCGACACCATGTTCCCGGCTCCCGACGACAAGACAATCAAGGACATTCTCCTCCAGGAGGCGCAACGCACGATCGTGCGCGAGGAGATGCAGCCTGACGGATACGAGAAGCTGCTCAACGACTTTGCCAGAGCACTGCGCGCTCGCCCCGACGCGTCCCTTGGCGCGACGTTCGACGAATTCTGGTCGAAGCTTCCGCTGGCTGCTGCAGGTCAGCGCCGCGTGCAGATCGCCCAGGCGCTGAAAGCTGTGCTCGGCGATGCCAGCATGGTCGACTACGTGCGGAAATATTACGAGGTCAACCGCGACCTCGAAACCAAGGCGACGCTCGATATCGCTGCGCGCGGGCTGACGATCACCGGCCGGGTGCTGGAGGATATCGAGAAGCACAATCAATCGCAGTGGAGCAGGATGATCTGGCTCACCCGCAGCGGCCGCGCGCTCCAGGTCTTGCTGACGGTCTCGACGCCGGGCAGCCTGGGCCAGGTCGTCTCGCGCCACTGGCTGGGATTGTTGTACGTCTTCGAAGCCTTGATCATCGGTGGCTCGTTGCTGTTTTCGGCGCCGGGCGCTCGCAACTTCGGCTTCGCAGCCCTCGGCGTGACTGCGGCATTTCATCTCGCAAGCTTGATTACCGAAGATCTCCTCGGGCGAAGATTCCGCTGGCTCCAAAGGACCGCTCTGGGACTTGCCGCCCTGGTTTTGTTGCTGGCGTTCCTCGGCGCCATGACGGCGGTCAATGGCGGTCTGCAAGGGATCAAGTGCCAGGGCGGCCACAACGCGTTCGGCCGGGCCTTCGACCTATTGTGTCAGCCGAGCAACAGCGGTGACGGCCACGCGCCGCGGCCGGGCGGATGAGCGGAGCTTCACGTCTCAGATCGACCGGGACTGGTCATCGTGCCGGCCGAAAGACGGAAGCGGGCGCGCTCAGGCCACGCAGATGCCGGGCACGCC
The DNA here is from genome assembly GCF_054049735.1 of Bradyrhizobium sp. P5_C12. Taxonomy (NCBI): domain Bacteria; kingdom Pseudomonadati; phylum Pseudomonadota; class Alphaproteobacteria; order Hyphomicrobiales; family Nitrobacteraceae; genus Bradyrhizobium; species Bradyrhizobium sp. P5_C12. The sequence goes on along the minus strand of NZ_JBFULU010000021.1, from coordinate 14,115 downwards.
GACTTTCTGGAAGAGATGCGGGGACGCCACCGCCGAAGCCGGATAGACCGCGATCTTTGCCCTGAACTCCGGATGGGTGAACGCGGCGCGGAAATCGGCGGTCGATTCCCAGACGGCGTAATTCAGGTATGTCGGGCTTTCGCCGATCGCGCGGTGAAGCTGGGTCGAGATGAAGCCTGGCTGCCCCTTCATGAAGTCCGCGTCGTCCTGCCAGGCCCGGAGGAACGTCTGCTCGTCGGCCTTGGCAAGCGTGAAGACGTTCACGAGCACGACGGGGGAAGCGTCGACGGCGAGCTGACGTTCGATTGGGAATGCAGGGTCCATTGGCTGCAAGCGCGCCATTTTTGAGCTCCGTTCGAGTTGGTGGTATGATGTCATTACGACATCATCAATACTAAAATATTGACATGATCATGTCAATAATGATCTATGGTGACATATGAAAGATAGCGAGCGGACGCCGGCCGGAACCGCCTTGACCACCCTCATTCTCGACCTCTTCGGCCTCAACAACCGCCTGCTCGCGGCGGGCGACAGGCTGGTCGCCAAGCTTGGCCTGACGAGTGCCCGCTGGCAGGTCCTCGGCACCATCGTCACGGCGGCCCGGCCGCAGCCGGTCGCGTGGCTTGCGCGGGACATGGGAGCGAACCGGCAAAACGTGCAGCGGATCGTCAACGATCTGGAAAAGGAGGGGCTGGTCGCCTTTGAGCCCAATCCGCATCACCGGCGGGCCCAACTCGTCGTTCTGACCAACAAGGGGAAGCAGACGTTCGAGACGGCCATGCGCCTGCAGGCGCCTTGGATCAACCAACTCTCGGAAGGACTTCGGGTCAAGGATATCGAAGCCACGCGGGCCGTCATGTCGGCGCTGCGCAGCAAGCTGCAAGGAGATGGAGATGCTGACGAGCAGGCCTGATCGCGACCGCGCGGTCGCAGTCATGCCGGAGCAGCCCTCCAGCACCGGTTCGTTCGCGGCGATGGGCGCCTTCGGCGGATGACGGCACCACAGGTGACCGCGCCAACGAGCACTATCACCCTACAAGGAGGATATCGCGCTCATCCGCGACCTCGGCTGCAAGGCCTGCCGCTTCTCGGTCGCCTGGCCGCGGGCCCTTATGCAGGCGACGTTTTAGGACGGCCGGTCCCGATTATCCCCTAAGGTCCTTCTGCTAGACCCGCGAGCGCCATAGCTGCTCTGAGTTCATGCACTGTCGCTGTTCCCCCGCCGGCAGCCTGGAACGCGAGAGGGGCCGGATTCAGCGGAAGCCGCGTCACGTTGGCCGGGCCGCGCGGCGGCTCGAATATCATCGCCTGGCTTGCGCCGAATGGCGTCCGATCGAGCTGCCGAATGGCGCTGCGCATCTCGCGCAATCCGGCATTCAGAGGCATGGCGAAGGGCCGCTGATCGGTCCGGACGCCGAGTGCGCGGGCTGCATCCGGCAACCCCGCCCCGGTCTGCCATGGATGGCCGATGGGCTGCGCAGTATCCTTCAGAATTTGGAACAGCCGTTCGACCCGGTGGACATCCTTTGCGGCGAAGCTGCCCTTGAAGTCGGCGTGGTCGGCGAGGATCAAGGCTGCAAGCGCGGCGACGTAAGCCGCTGCAAGCGAGGTGCCGTCGCAGACCGCGTAGCCGTCCGGCGACTGGCAGGCAATGACCGCAACACCGGGCGCGCACAGGTCGAGTTCGGACCCGCGGCAGGAAAACGGCGGTACAAACAACCCGCCCGCCGCCGCAGTGGCGGCTGCGGCCTGCGCCGCCTGCGGACTGTCTTCCGGGAAGCTTCCCATCTGTCCGACCGCACCGACCGCTACGACATGCGGAGAACAGGCCGGAAACAGTATGCCCTCTCCGGAGTTGCCGGCGGCAGCGATGATGCTGACGCCTTGCTGCTTGGCCATGGCAATGTGCTGCTCAACCAGCACGGAGCCGCGCTCGCAACCGACTCCGATGCACGCCACGTCGATGCCGTTTTGCAGGCAATCATCGAGCGCCGCGATCAGGTCGCTGCAACGGGCATCTGGGGGAAGCTTGCAAACATGCAGCTCGCTGTCCGGGGCGTAGCCGCGGATGCCGTGATCTGCCTGCGCTGCCGCATTGATGATGCCTGCGCAAGGCGTACCGTGGCCAGTGACGTCCTTTGACCATAAGCGATCGTCGCCACCTCTAGCATCGATACCGTGCTTGATGTCAGCCAATTGCTTGTGGCTGGTCGCCACGCCGCTGTCGATGAGCGCGATCTTGACGTCAGCTCCACGGCAATGGTCGGGAATCTGATCGAAGCGCATCGCTTCGCCGCCCCAATCCGGCCGGTCAGGTAGTGGCAACGGTTTCAGGGTGAGGGTGTTCACCGCATCGGCCTCGATATAGGGCTGCTGTTGCCACAAGCCCCAATGGCCGGAGCGTGCGCTGACGAAAATGGCGGCGATTGTTTCCGGCACTTCGTCCCGCAGCGTCAGATCGACGTTGCCATCACGGTCCGTCCGTCCTTGAACTGACGCTTGCTCGCCGACGAGCTGCACAGTTGCGTGTTCCACAGGCGCACCTGTTTCGCTGAGGACCCGGATCGTCACCGTCAAGTCCGGCCCGAGTGCGGTCATCGCCGCCGGGATGAAAGACGAGGCTGGACCGGCAAAGGATGCTGCTCGCAGATGGCTGTCCGGCTCGATGATGAGGCTACCTCCCGTGGAACGGCGCAAGACCTCGGCGGCTTCGTCAGGCATGCGCACGATCGCAATTGGCGGGCCGCTGACGCCACGCTGGTCGTGGGTCCACAGGATGTTGCCGAACCGGTTCAGTTGTTCGGCCAGCGTTTGAGCGCTGATGCCGGCGCCTGCTGGCGCGATCATGTATTGAGTGGTGCGCACTTGCTTGCGTCGATTGTCGCTCGAGGTCGGTCGCGCATCATCTGGACTTGTTGCCATGACGTGGCCTCCGTTGATTTCAGTGGATGGAAGATTGCGTGCGATCGATCGAAGCCTGTCGCGGTAACGGAAGGCGGGGATCGGCTGCGCGGGCGGCTTCGATCGCGCGATAGGCGAAATAGATCAGGTTGAAGGCCTGCGCAAAATCCCGCTCGGTAAACTTGTTGGCTGCCTGGGTGACGATCGCGACGCAGTTTTCGAGGCCCGCATGCTGTGCCGCGTTGGCCTCGAGATAGGCGGAGAGCGAACGCAGTGATTCCGCGATCATGTCTCCGATCATGTTTTCCGCAGCCTGATGATCGAGCACCGGGTTCGGCATCGGGAAGTTGCCGGGCATGGTTCGGAACGGCTGCTCGAACGTGTGCGACTGCAGGCGCAAGAGCAGCGGCATCAAATTGCCGAGCAGGCCCACGAGCTGCTGAATGTCCGGGGAGTGGCGCTGTGACGCGGATGCGGCGGAGGGATTGGAATCCGACATGAGGGTTCTCCTTGGGAGGAAGCATGCGCAACGGCAGGCGCGACCGCCGCTTTTGGCGGCGGTCGCGCCTTACCGCGCGGTCAGATCATCCGCTGCTGGCCGTAGGCCTGAAGGTTGCCGATGACCTGGGGTATGACGCCGATCAGCTGGCGGGTGATGTCAGCGACGTCTTGCTGCGTCAGTTGTCGCTGCTGGCCAAAGCCCGTCTGACCGCCGAACGCCGCCTGGAACTGCGGCGCGCCGAACTGCGTACCCCACATCTGCGCCGGCTGAGCCTGCGTGGGATAGCCGGGACCGAATTGACCGAGGCCTCCGAATTGACCCTGACCCGGACCGCCGTGCATGGCCGAATGCTGCATTTGGGGCTGGCTTTGCAGCATTCCCATGATCTGCGGCACGATGGGCAGGATCTGCCGCACCACCTCGCTCACGTCTTGCGGACTTAGCTGCCGCGGCGCCTGGCCGTAAGCCGCATAGCCCATTCCTGCGAATGGAGTCTGAGCTTGCGCGAGAATTTGAGGCAGCGCCGGTACCAATTGCCGAACGACCTCATTCACGTCCTGCGGCGAAAGCTGGCGCTGTTGTCCGCCCCAGGTCTGCTGACCCGGCTGCTGACCCGGCTGCTGACCCCAGCCCGTTTGCCCGCCCCAGCCGGGGCCATATCCAAACGCGCCAAAGGTCGGCTGACCGCCGAACTGTCCGTATTGCTGTCCATAGGCAGCCTGGCCCAATCCAGGACCGCCTCCTCCATACTGTTGGCCGCCTTGCTGTTGGCCGCCTTGCGAACCGAATGCTCCCGATCCCCATTGTTGCGGACCGGACTGGCCGAACGGCGAACCATGCGCGAGGTTCTGTTGCAGGGTGTCATAATAGGTCATCGCTCGATCTCCGATGGTGGTGCCCTCAGCCCAAAATCCTGCCGAGAATCCTGCAAAGGCCGGTCGCATGCGCGACCCCTTCGCTGGCAATAGTGGTCTGTCACGCCGGTGCGACGGCGTTGGAGCTTCAAGTTCAAATGCTTGGCACGGAAGTCTAGGCCGCAAGCAATGTCGCCCGCCTGGGAGGCGCGAGTTGCGTCCCCTCAAGGTGACAAGCCAACGGTGAGATGTTTTAGAGCGGCAAGATCATTGCCGTCGAAAAAGGTGGGAGCGGATTTTCCTCGCTGGCACGATGGCCAGCCATTTATCATTTATGTCTTACGTCCGCTCGAACGCTTGGCAATTACGCTGGTTTCTCCCCAGTGCTGCAATGAGCAGAGACGCGGAAAACGTACTCACGTCGAAATAGTTTCGCGAAAGCGCGGCGATATTTTGGCGGCAATCAAACTCCGCAAAATTTCAAGCCGCGCGGATTTTCGTCAGCACTCTTTGCCTGGTCAGCGAGCCTTCCGATGTGCATCCGTGTCAACTTCAGCGAATGCTAGGGCGTGGACTCACTAGCGCGCAACGGATTGATGCGAGTTTGGCGAACACCAGATGGTTGGCCGCGAATTTGTCATATCGGATCGCGACACGCCGACACTGCTTGATCTTATTGAAGGCGCTCGACCAAGTTGCGCGCGCGATAGAGATACGGACTAGAGCGGATCGGGTCTTTGCGATTTCGTTTCGGTGGGATATTCGCCCATGCGCCTTGCTGACGGGCAAGCTCCCTGATCCAGTCCGCATCTAGCCGCGGTTGCGGGTCAAGCGCTGACTGATTATTGCTGCAATTCATGTGAAATTGCGCAAGCTTGCTGAGCGCGCCACTCGGCTCGCCTGAAACGCCCGCGAGAAATGCGCTCAACTGTTGGACCGCTTGAGGGCGCGATCGACACATTGAATGAGGGTCTTTCCGTCGAAAGGCTTCGTGAGAAAGCCGATGGCCCCACCCGCGATCGCCCGCTCCTGGATTCGAAGATCCGGAAAAGCGGTAATAAAGATGACAGGCGTTCGACGATGTGTGGACGCCAATCGGCTCTGCAACTCGAGACCGCCGATGCCCGGCATTTGAACATCAGAAATGACGCAGCACGTTTCGCCGAGTTCCGGCGACTGCAGAAACTCCTCAGCGGACGCAAAACCCCGGGCAGCGAATCCGAATGCCCTAATGAGGTTTGCCGTCGAGACGCGAATGGATTCATCGTCATCGACAATCGCAATGAGAGATTTTTTTGCCATTGCTGGGTGATTTTAGAACACTGGTGGTGTTTGCACAAGGCTGGGGACTCGACGATGCCAGAGCTGCCGCAAAGCAAAGCACTGGCCTATCAGGATTTGCTATCGGCGCCTCGCACCCGCCCAACACCCTCGCACCGCGGACCAGCGGTTGTGGATCGATCGGCTTTGCACGTTTGGGGCACGCGGTTGCAGAAATTCATTCTTCCCAAACGGCCTCGCGACCTTATTTTCAGCCACTGCACAACCAATCACACAGGCTCGCAAGCCGGATGAGTGTTGGTACGAGCCTACCATCAGCAAAACCTCCGTGCCGATCCGTACGCGAGATTGAATGCCAGCCAAAATCGTAGTAGCGTCGGTGTCTTCCTGCATCAGCGTCATCGTGGCGGCCGCAAAGTGGACGCGGATGGCTGCTTCGATATGAGGTCGTACAACCGGTTGGCCCGAGCATCCCAATGTCGCAACCGGAATTTGAAGCGCACTACGCCGCACTGAAGCGCGAGATTGATGCTCTTGAGGCAGACCTCGCGGAGCCAAAAGCACGCAAGCATTTTGCAGACGTGAGGCAGCGGATCGAAACGCTCTACGAGGCGTTGCGAGAGAACCATCTGCTCCTGCACACCGTCCTCGAAAACAGCGCCGCGAGTATTTACGCCAAGCGCAAAGATGGTCGCTACACCTTCCTCAATCGAGGCATGGAGATGCTGTGCAACGTGACTCGGGAGCAGTGCCTCGGCAGAACAGACTTTGATGTGTTTCCCATGGAAATCGCCCAGCAGTATCGAAGCAATGACGTCGCCGCCATGATGACGGGCAAGCTGTCGGAATCCGAGGAAATGTCGAAGACGCCTGCAGGTGACCGGTTGCTCCTGTCCAAGAAGGTGCCGCTGATTTCCGACGCCGGCGAAGTCCAGGGAATTTGCGGCATCTCGACCGACATAACGGACCTGCGACGGACCGAACGCGCCCTGCGCGAGGCGGTTGAGACGCTGCAGCGCGAACGAGACAACAAACTGCTGAATGTCGAGGCGGCCACAGCGTCCATCGCCCACGAAGTACGCCAACCCCTGACGGCCATTGCGACAAACGGCGATGCGGCAATGAGCTTTCTTGAAATGACGCCGCCCGATCTTGACGAGTTGCGGGCGATTCTGACTCGGATCATCACCGACTGCCATCACGCGAGCGAGGTCTTCGAGAGCATCAGTGCCCTGTTTAAGAAGGTCGATCACAGCCGAGGACCGGTCGATGTCAACGAGATTGCACGTGGCGTGCTGCAATCGCTTCACGGACAGTTGAGGGATCACGGCGTCGCGACCGAAACCGAACTTGCATCCGATCTGCCGCTGGTCGACGGGCATCAGGGTCAGTTGCGACAGGTGGTCTTCAACCTGGTCCACAATGCGATCGATGCCATGGCCACCACAACGGATAAAACACGCCTGCTGCGGGTGAGCACACAGCCTCGGGATCGCAACACAATCGTGGTGGCAGTTGAGGATTCAGGACCTGGGATTGATCCTGGACGTTTGAACAACATATTTGATGCATTCGTCACGACCAAAGCGAATGGAATGGGATTGGGCCTCGCGATCTGCCGCATGATCGTTCAGCGTCACGGCGGTCAACTTTCGGCATCGTCAGACGGCAAGGCCGGCGCGCGCGTCCAATTCGTTCTGCCGGTCGGATTGGTGGATACTGCACACGCGCGCAACGTTAGCCATTGACTGTTTCGGTTTTCTGGCGAACGAGTAGGCTGGATGAGTTCGCCTGCCGCCATAGCGCTCGATCGTGTAGCCAAGGTCTACGACAAACCTGTCGTGTCCGACATTTCGTTGGAGGTGCCGGAGGGAAGCTTCGTCACGGTGCTGGGGCCTTCCGGCTCTGGCAAGAGTACGATATTGCAAATGATCGGTGGCTTCCTGCAGCCGACCGCAGGACGTATTCTCTTCGCCGGTACGGACATGACGGCGCTTCCGCCCAACAAGCGGCCATGCAACACGATCTTTCAGGACCTCGGCCTGTTTCCGCACATGACTGTTGCCGAGAACGTCGCCTATGGTCTCAAGGTGCGTGGCGTCGACCCGGCCACGCGGCGCAAGTGCACGGCGGAGATGCTCGCTATCGTTGCCCTTGAAGGCTACGAGAGGCGCCGCATACACCAGCTTTCCGGAGGCCAGCGCCAACGCGTGGCGCTTGCCCGAGCGCTGGTGCTCGACCCTGCTGTTCTTCTGCTCGACGAGCCATTGACGGGGCTCGATGAGCGATTGCGCCAGCAACTGCGCGGCGAGATCAGTCGTCTGCACCGACGGCTCGGCGCGACCATCCTTGCCGTCACTCACAATCAGGATGAGGCTCTGTCTCTAAGCGATCGAATCATCGTTTTGCGAGCGGGCCGCATCGAACAGATCGGTACGCCGCGCGAAGTCTTCGAACGACCGGCCAATGCCTTCGTCGCGCGGTTCGTTGGGTTCGACGCAATATTGAAGCCGGAGCGCGTCGATTCCGGCATTGCCGACTGGCACGCGCGCGTCGCTGGACGAGATATCCGCTGTGAACCGCCCATCAGCCGTGACCCGGCGAACGATTATGTGCTGGTCCTCCGACCCGAGCGGATCAGGATCGCACGCCCGGAAGAACGAAGTGATCTTGGGCCGCTCACGGTCATTTCCACCGCCTACAAGGGCCGCGACGTCGAGGTTGAGAGCCGCTTGGTTGACGGTCAAGCGTTCAAGTTTCTCATCTCCGCAGATCCGGGTGTCGCGGTACCCGCATCAGGCAGCAGCATCGAGATTGTGTGGGAACCCATGAAGCCGCTGTTGCTACCGGACGCGCTGGTCGAGCCCTGATATCCGCCCAGCGCCGCCTCTGCGAAGGCGCCTGAATTATGATATGCATCAAGTCGGGAGGCTCCTGAGGAGCTTGGACAATGGCGCACAGCATCGGGAATGGCTCTCCACCGGGCGTATTCTCCCAGTTAACACGCCGCCAGCTTGTTCAGAACAGTGTTCTTGGCGCTGGCGCGCTGGCAGTCGGAAGTTTCGGCCTGCCGCGCGCCGCCCGAGCGTTAGATGAGATCAATTTTTGGGCAACCGGCACGCTCGATATCGGCGACGACGGCTGGAGAACCTTTGCCAACGACAGCGGTGTCAAAGTCGAATTCACCGATAACGGCAATGACCCGGGGCCGGTCGTTGCCAAGCTGGCGGCTGGCAACGCAAACGACATTTATGATGTCGCAGGGCTCCAGGGAGGCAGCGAAAAGGAACTCGCGAGACGCGGCCTGATTGCGCCCTGGGACATTTCGCAGATCCCGAATTATGCGAGCGTGTGGCCGTGGGCGAAGGACATTCCCTACCTGACCCACGATGACAAGGCCTACGGAATTCCGACCGTCATCAATGCCGATTCCATCATCGCCATAAGAGACAAGGCTGGCAGCGTCGACAGCTATGGCGCCATCTTTGATCCGAAGCTGAAGGGCAAGACCGCCATGGAAGACGCCTGGATCAACAGCGTGATCTTTACCGCCATTTATCTGAAGAACTCCGAGAATGCGAAGATTGCCGAGCCTGGTAACCTGACCGCTGACGAGCTCGGGCTGGTCATGGAATTCCTGATCAAGCACAAGCGGGACCGCCAGTTCCGCACGTTCTGGAACGGTTGGGAACAGGGTCTCCAGCTCTTGGCCAACCAGGAGGTCTGGGTGATGACCGGCTGGGAACCCATTGTTTATGCCGCGCGGATGCGGGGTGTCGATTGCTATTATGCCGTGCCGAAGGAAGGCTACGAGGGATGGGCTAACAATACCGTCCTGCTGAAGAGCGCGGTGGTCCGCGGGCGTACAAAGGCGGCCCATCAGTTGGTCAATGCCCTTTTCTCGGGATTCTACGGCTGCAAGCTCGGCCTGCTGCGCGGTTACGTCGTACCCACCGACAACAACGTCGCCTACGCGAACGCTCATGCGAATGCCTTCGATCCGGCGGGCGTCCGGAAACTGGCCGAGCATGTGAAGCAAAAGTTTGCCGGCAAGATCTATTGGCAAAACACCCGGCCGGACAATTTCCAGCTCTACGAAACATGGTGGCAGAGATTGAGGAACGCGTAGTGCCTCACGAACCGGGGCTCGGCGAAAGCGTGGGCGCCCGCTGGTGGCCGGCGGGCTTCCTTCTCGCGCTCCCGTCGCTCGCGGTCTTTGTTGGGGTGGGCTTCATTCCACTGGCACTGATCGCGATGTGGAGTTTCTGGAGCTTCGATCCTGATACCTACTGGATCAAGCCCGCCTGGTCGTTCTCGTCATATGCGGTCCTCCTCGACAGCGGACGAGCAACCGTCTTTCTGCGCACGGCGGGCCTCGCCGCACTGACCGCTACGGCCTCCACGCTGCTCGCAGTTCCGGCCGCGGCGGTCGTCGGTCTGTTGAGCGGACCTCGCCGGGCTGCGCTCCTCCTCGCACTGTTCACCATTCCATTCTTCACGAGCGGCCTGGTGCGCGCCTTTGCATGGCGCCTCGTGCTTGGTCGGCAGGGCGTCATCAACAACGCGCTAATGAGCCTAGGAATTGTGGAGACCCCGGTCGAATGGCTTTTGTTCTCCGATTTTGCGGTCCTCCTGGGGATGGTCGCCGCCTATCTGCCATTCGCGATAATTCCCATCGTGCTGGCATTCGCGCGGATCGAACATTCAGTGATTCGCGCAAGCCAGGACCTTGGTGCAGGCTTCTGGACCGTGCTCGCAACCATCGTCTTACCGCTCATCCTGCCAGGAATCGTGGCGGGCTTTCTGTTCGTATTCGTCGTCGCCGTTGGCACGTCGATGGAGATCCAGCTTCTTGGAGGGGCTGGTGCTTCTTCCATTTCCATCATGATCAACGATGTACTGAGAGTGGTGAATTTCCCCCTCGCTTTCGCCATCGCTACGGTTGTCGTCACTCTGCTCACCGTCCTCATCATCATCGCAAATCGCGCGCTCAGGCTGTCGCGCCTGTTCGAAAGCCTCGGCATATGAGCTTCGATGCAATCGTCACGGGACGCACCAGCGGCGGCCGGCTTTTGTTCACCACTATCACGGCGCTGAGCCTAGCAATCATGTATGCGCCGGTACTGTACTTGCTGCTTGCATCGCTGAACCCGGACGCGCAGCTTGGACTCGTTCCGCCGAGCCGCTATAGCCTCAAATGGTATTTTGCGCTTCTCGACGATGGCCGCCTCGCCGGCGCTCTCAAGGAAAGCGCGCTGGTCGGGCTCGCAACAGCCGCACTGGCGACGCCGATCGGTCTGTCTGCTGCGCTCGCCTACCGGACGATGACGCGCCTGCGCGGCGTATTCCTCCTCGTCATTCTCTCGGCCATGTTCGTCCCGGGTACGATTGAGGGCCTCGGTCTGTCGGCGACTCTGAGAGTTGTCGGTCTCGCCCCATCTTGGGTCACCATAGCAATCGGACATCTTCTGTGGACGCTGCCGTTCGCCACTGTGGTCTCGCTCATCGGCCTGTCGGCGGTCAGGCCCAGCACCATCGCGGCGGCCCGCGACCTCGGCGCCGGGCCGATACGGGCCTTCGTCGACATAACCCTGCCGCTTATGCGCACCAATCTCATCTCAAGCTTCGTCTTTGCATTTCTCCTTTCACTGAACGAGCAGGCGCGCGCCTACTACCTGGCCGGTCGCCAGAACACGCTTCCGCTTTATATGTTCGGCGCGATGAATTCGGGTGCCTCGCCGACAATCTACGCATTTTCGGGCGCGATCATCGTCGTCTCGGTCGCAGTCGTCGCCCTGGTCTTTGCCGGCCTAGTGGGGCAGCAGAGCCGAAGGCCGCGACAAGCGTCAGGCAAAACCAGCTATTGAGGCTGCAATAGGCAGTTGTCATTCTGCCCATTAAACGGCCAACTCGCACCGCGCCAAAGTTGCGTTCTCACGATCGGTGCGGCCACGGACGGGATCGTTGGTTCGAGGAATTCCTGACCAGGATGGCATATCATTTTCATCCGCCGAAGTTTCCAATCGAGCGCCAGACCGCGCAGCTGTTGGAGGTGGCCGAGCGTATCGGCAGCCCGACTCAAATGAGTAACGGAGCCCTCGCAGAGGGTGTCCTCTGATTTCAGCTTACATTCGCAGCACGGCGTCCGGTTTTTGATGTCCTAGGACAGCTTGCGCAGGCCAGTGGAAACGGTCTCGTGTGCACCCACCGGGGTGCAGGTCGTGAATACGAGCGCAAACCGGCTGCACTGCCAGTCCGCGCCCAGCGCGGCGCTGGTGGGTGATGTCAGGTTGACCGACAGAAATGCCGCTACGCAGGCAAATATCACGTACACCGCGATCAGCATCGCTCTCTTGTGGGTCCTTGGCTGAGAAATCATGGCCTTGGCTCCTGTACGATGGCCGGAAGATCAAAGGGCAGGCTCCACAGTCCTTGTGAGTCCTTGCGATCTAATCCACGTCCTGACCCACACTTTTCGCTGGTGGCCCGAAGGCGTGCGCCATTGCTGGCACTGGATCCGCGCCGCAGCCGGACTCGCGCACCGGGGCAAACAGCATCTTTAGTAGATCAACCTCGTCGGCACAGGCGAGCAACGCGGGCGGAATGTCAACGCCGAGCGACCTCGCTGTCATGGGATTGATGACAGGCTCAAACCTGGTTGGCCGCTCGACGGCCTTCGCGTGCGGCTGCTGCCTGGGCTTGATCGTGATCAAATTCAGCAGCGTCGCCACCACGATCATCACCAGGACGCCACCAACACTGAGCGCGACCTGCATCGTCAGCCCCGCCGAGATGTCGAGCAGCGCCAGGTGGCTGACCAGCGTCAGCAGAACGCCAAGGCAGTAGATCGGCAGCGAATTCTGGCCACAGAGAATGGCGCCACGCATCACCGGCGTCGTCAGCCCTCGCCAATCGCGAGGCACGAGCCATGCGGCCAACACTGCAAGGGCCAGAAAATGCAGCAGCCGCAATGGAGCGAGATTCGATTTGTCCATCGGGTAAAACAGCGTCACGAGTGACTGCGGGACCAACGCTTCCGGCGGTTTGACGCTCCAGCTCAATGCGATGATGAGGCTGATCAGCAGATAGAGAACCGCAGGAACAAGCACGGTGCGTGAGGTCAGCCACGGTCGAAATCTCTCGCCCTCGATGATCCACCACGCGCCAAGCACAAGCGGCAGCTGCCAGGCCAGCGGATTGAAGAACCAGTGGCCGTTCGGCCATGCCGGGATGGTCCAGCCGAAGACGTGCACCAGTGTGTAAAGCAGCAGCGATGCGCCCAGCGTTGCGTTCGGCGCTCGCAGCAGCAGCCACAGCAGCGGCGCGAACAAGAGGTGATAAAGCACGAAGAGCGGCAAGATGTCGGTATTCACTGGGCGGTATTGCAGCGTCGCCGCGTGCGCGAGCGTCACGCCCGGCTGATCCAACAGAATGCGCGTATTGCTCTTGTCGGCAAGAGGGCCGCCGCCTGCGAGGTGAACCACGATGGCGCAGGCGAGGGTGAGAAGTAGAAATGCGACATAAATATCCCAACTTCGCCACAGCGTCCGGCCGATCACGCCGGTCCAGCCCCCGCTCTGCCGTGCCTTGCCGTAGGACAGCGCGCAGGTCAAACCCGAAAGAAACATGAATACTTCCGCGGCATCGCTGAAGCCGTAGTTGCGCAGCGTCAGCCAACTCCCGATGTTGTTGGGGACATGGTCAAGGAAGATCCACCAGAGCGCGATGCCGCGGCAGGCATCAATGCGCAGATCGCGGCCGTAGCCGCTCAGCTCCGGCAGGGCGCCCGCGAAGGGCTTCGGGGTGGCAGTTCGATCAAGCATCTGGTTCCCCGTCCGGCGTCCGCGCACGTTTCAAGAGGGACCGAAACTGACGAAAATATCAGCCGCGCCGAACCCGGCCGCAAATTACGGCGACGCCTGGTAGAACCTCCTGGCGCGCGAGGCTGTCAGTTGACGATTATCGTTCAACGGCACAGCGCGTAAATCAGCCGGAGGTCCTCACGGAGGGGTTCCTAGGTCCTATGATCAAAGTACCTAAAGATATCCGCAGTCTGAATCCCGCGACTCTGGTGGCCGCACTCGCCTTTTTTGGCATCCCGTGAGCTGATTACAATTACAACATACAACGGCATTCAACTTCTATCTTGGGTGCCTCACCGTGGGCCGCCGGTTGGACCAGCGATGAAGAATGGACGGCTTCGGGGCCAGTCTTCCCGCCAGCCTCTTCCTCGCCAAAGACCCAATGGCGGGTGTATGATTTCTTGAATTGGATCTCCGTGCCATGGGATGACGGAGAGCTTTTCATGAAAGTCCTTATTGTCGACGATCATGCATTGATACGCGAGGCGTTGTGCGCCGTCCTGAGACAGCTGAAGCGAGAAGCCGTCATATTTGAAGCTTCGAGCAGCCGTCAGGCAGTGGACATAGTCGAGGAACATCCCGACATCAGCCTCATCCTGCTCGATATCAATTTGCCTGACAGAGACGGCTTCTCTGTCCTCCGCGAACTACGAGACAGCTATCCGACCATTGCTATCATCATTCTTTCGTCCTCGAATGATCAAGACACGGT